>JAQGJZ010000024.1 GCA_028290385.1 Enterovirga sp. | reverse complement strand
AAACGAACACGGGAGCACCCGCGGGGCCCTGAGAAACCCGAAGCCGGTTGGCGAGCGCCAGGATCTCGGCCGAGCTCGCGTCGCCAGGCCGGTTCGGGATCTTCAGAAAGATGGCGGAAGGCTGAGGGATCACCTGCAGCACGTCATCCGCCGCCTCGAAGGAGGTGGTCACGCTCGAAAAGCCGAGCTCGGCGAGTTCGGCCGCGAGAGGATCGACCTCGTCGCGCTCGCCGTTGTCGACCACCAGTACCTTCTGAAGATCGTTCATGCCCGCCCGCACCCGGGTTACTTTACGCCGCGGCGCAACAACTCTGGACCATGAGAATGGTTTCACCCGGCGTCAAGTCAGGCCGGTGACCTCCGCTCCCTTTCGTTCGATACGCAACCCAGAGGGCCGCCACTCGGCGGCTTCCACCTCGGCGCGGTCAGGCCAGGCAAGCGCGGGGCCGCGGAGCCAGAGTTGATCGCCGTCGATCCGGGCCTCCAACAAGGCTCCAGAGCCGTTCTCTTTTGCAGTGCACAAATCCATGGACCCGATCCGGTCGGCCGCGCTGCGGGCGGAGGACAGGAGCGCCAGCTCCGAGCAGCACAGGACGTCCACGGCGCGCCCCAGTCCGGGCCTCCCGTCGAGAGCGAGTGGGGGCTCATGCACGAGGATGGTCGAAAGGAGGGCCCGCGCATTGGGCAGCTCTGCGATGGCCGGCTCCATCCAGCCGGGCACGACGAGATGCGTCGGCTCCGGCCCGGCCAGCGCCTGGCTGAGCCGCTGCTCAGCGAACACGGCGTGAGTTTCCACGGTCGCGCCGGCTACAAGCCCCGCCACAAGTCCGGTCACCACGCCCTTGAGATCGTCGGGCGGAAGCAGCGTCAGAAGGCGGTCGCCGGGGTGGAGCTTGGCGGCCCCGACGATCGGCGCCGCTGCCGCGATAAGCGAGCGGTAGGTCCGGAAATACGCGGTTTTCCCAGCCGCATCCCTGGCGAAGGTCACAAGACCAGGCTCGCCCTCGTCCGCAGACGCGGCCGAGGAGGGGACGGCGGCGGTGCGGCGCGGCTCCAGGAGGATGGGGTCGAGATCGACCACGCCATCCGGAACGGCCGGCCCGAAGGCGAGCAGGAAGCGCAGCCTGAAGAACCCTGCCGCGACGAAGCAGAGCTTTTCGGCCAGGCGATCGGGGCCCAAGCGGGCCTGGGTGATGACGGCCCTCACATCCGCCGTCTCGATGGCGCTCGACAGCTCCCCGGCCGTCGCCGTCACGTCCATGAGGCAGGGCGTCAGTCCGGCCTTGCCGACGGCGAGGATCGACATGGCCGCCTCCGATCCGTTCGGAAGGCAGATGCCGACGCGGGCGCGCCGATCGAGGCCGAGGCTGACGAGATAGGACGCGAGCCGGCTGACCGCTTCGGCTCCGATCTGGCAGCTCAGTTCGAAGCTCGGCCGACCGCACCATTCCTCACGGCCCGGCCCATCTCGAAAGGCCGGCCTGTCGGGTGAGACCCGGGCAGCATCGTCGAGGAGGCGCGCCAGAGTACCGCTCGTGACCCCATCTCCCGGTCGGTACTGGTCTGCGGGCGGTCGCCCAGGCGCCGCAATGGCCATACCGCTCGATCAGCTCCGATCCCGAATCAACCACTCCATGTTGCCGATCGCTGCTCCGCTCGCCACCGGAGCCGGAGCGGAATTCCCAGCTTTGGCGGGGGACTTGGCCCGTCGAGGCCGCGGGCCCAAGCAGGTCGGCCTCGTGACCATGGCAGGTGCAGGAGGCGCCAGGCGGCCAGCGCGCGGGCCGAATCCCTGTCCCCATTTCGGGTACGCGCGCCCTGCAGCAGGGCAACAAGCCGCTGGAAATAGGCGGGGAGACCCGGTAGAGGACGGGCCGCGCGTCATGCCATCGCCTCATTCCGTGAGGATTGACCGGCAGCTTGTAGCGTCGGAAGCGTTCGAGAGCGACGGTCGCGGCTCCATCGCACACAAATTCAAGAACGGGGAATACGGGATGTCTTTGAGGACACGTCGCGCGTGCTTTGCGAAGCCGCTGGGGCTGGCCATGTCGCTTACGGCGATCCTGGGGAGCGCAGGGGCTTTCGCGCAGGCACAGCAGCAGCGCACCCCGCCGCGCAACGCGGCACCGGCCCAGAACGCGCAGCCGGCGCAGCAGAACAACCAGCAGGGGCAGCAGAGCCAGACTGGCCCGCTCGTCGTCCAGGTCAAGCCCGAGCCGTCCCAGGCCGAATGGACCAAGGTGTGCGGCAAGGATCCGGGCAACCAGACCGAGATCTGCTACACGACGCGCGACTTCGTGTCGGATCAGGGCCAGCCGGTGCTCGCCACCGCGGTTTATGACGTGAAATCGCAGCCGGCGCAGAAGATCGTCCGCTTCCTCATGCCCCTTGGGCTGCAGATCCGGCCGGGCATCCGCTTTGCGGTCGACCAGGGCTCGCCGGTCGCGGGCGCCTACACGATGTGCTTCCCCAACGGCTGCTTCGCGGAAGCGATGGGCCTGAAGGACGACTTCGTGAACGCCATGAAGAAGGGCACCGCGATCAACGTCAGCGTGCAGAACCAGGTCGGGCGCGAGGTCACCTTCGCGGTGCCGCTTGCCGGCTTCGGCAAGGCCTTCGACGGCCCGCCGGTTGATCCGCAGGTTCTCGCCGACCAGCAGAAGCGACTCCAGGAAGAACTCGAGAAGCGTAGCGAGGAGCTTCGCAAGCGCCTCGAAGCGACGGCCGGGCAGGGCACCCCGCCTGCAGCAGGCGCTGCTCCGGCGGCTGGTGCCGCGCCGAAGCCGTAAAGACCAGGAGCCGCCTCGACCTTTGGGGCGGCTCCTCAAATCTGACCGGGGTCAGTTGGCGCCGCCGGTCCTGATCCGGTACGAGCCGTCGCCCTTCGGCTCGAGCACCTCCTCGATCTGGCGATGACGGAGCGGCCTGCCCGACATGTCGGGCAGGAGGTTCTGCTCCGACACATAGGCGACGTACTCCGTCTCCTCATTCTCGGCGAAGAGATGGTAGAAGGGCTGGTCCTTGGACGGCCTGATCTCTTCCGGGATCGAAAGCCACCACTCCTCCGTGTTGTTGAACACCGGATCGACGTCGAAGATCACCCCACGGAACGGGTAGATCCGGTGGCGCACCACCTGTCCGATCGCGAAGCGGGCGATGCGCGCCCTCGAGCTGTCTGGCATGGAACGGATATAGACAGCGGTTTGGGCCGGCGGAAGCGCCGTCAGCCGTTCCCCGCAAACGAGCCGTCCTTGGCTTCGACCAGGTCGGCCAGGTCGGCGATGACCTTCGCCTGCTTCCAGGTCGCATCGTCCTGCATTTTCCCCTCGATCATCACGGCCCCCGTGCCGTCGGGCATGGCCGCCAGGATCTTGCGGGCGAACGCGACCTCGCCGGCATCCGGCGAGAAGACCCGCTTCGCAATCTCGATCTGGGTTGGGTGGAGGGACCAGGCCCCGACACAGCCCATCAGGAAAGCGTTCCGGAACTGGGCTTCGCAGGCTTCCGGGTCCGAGAAGTCGCCGAACGGGCCGTAGAAAGGCTTGATCCCGTTCGCCAGGCAGGCATCGACCATCCTGGCCACGGTGTAGTGCCAGAGGTCCTGTTGCGCGGCCGTGCGCGCGGCGCTCCCTGCCGGATCCCCTAGCACCTTGTAATCCGGGTGGCCGCCGCCGACTCGTGTCGTTTTCATGCCGCGCGAAGCCGCAAGATCAGCCGGCCCGAGGCTCATGCCGTGCATGCGTGGCGATGCGGCCGCGATCTCGTCGACGTTCTTCACGCCCTCGGCCGTCTCGAGGATCGCGTGGACCAGGATGGGCCTGGCGATGCCGTGTCTCGCTTCGAGCTGGGCGAGAAGCTGATCCACGTAATGGATGTCCCAGACGCCTTCGACCTTCGGCACCATCACGACGTCGAGCTTTGCGCCGACCGCCGCCACGATCTCGAGCAGGTCATCGAGCGCCCAGGGGGAGTTCAGGGCATTCATCCGGATCCACAGCCCCGTCGAGCCGAACTCCGTCTCTTCGGCCATGCGGATAAAACTCTGCCGGGCCTCGATCTTCTTGTCGGCCGGGATGGCATCTTCGAGGTTGCCGAGAACCACATCCACCTGCCGGGCGAGCTCGGGCACTTTCCCCCGCATTTTCTCGACATGGGGCGGCACGAAGTGGATCATCCGCTCGAGCCGGACAGGGACCTCACGGAGCGGCTCCGGGGCACCGATCGCGAGCGGCTGGAAGAAACGGCGCGGCAGCTTCATCGGACTCTCTCGGCGCGGCACTTGCCAAGCTTTGCGGGGCACGCCAGGCACCCGTCAACCATGCATCGCGGCAGCTTGCCCGAACCAAACCGCGTTGCGAGAAGCCGACCCATCCTGCGCGAGGCCCGATGTCTGACACGGTCGGCCTGTTCAATCTGCTGTTCCCGTTCTTCGGCGTCATCGCACTCGGCGCATTGTCCGCGCGGCTGGCGAACGTGCCCGAGACGGGACTGGCCTGGATGCAGCTCTTCCTGATCTATCTGGCGCTGCCCTGCCTGTTCTTCCGGCTGATCTCGGCGACGCCGATCAGCGAGCTGGCGAACTGGCGCTTCATCGCCGGCACGACGCTCTCGACCGCACTCGCCTTCACGTTTTCCTTCGTCGCCGGACGCCTGAACGGCCTTCGACCGCCGGAGACGGTGCTCGGAGCGGTGGCGGGCTCGTATGCGAATATCGGCTACATGGGGCCGCCCATGATCCTGGGCCTTCTCGGCCCGGCCGCGAGTGCGCCGGTCGCGCTGATCTTCGTATTCGACACGATCTTTCTATTCTCGGCGACGCCCGCCCTGATGGCGCTCGCCGGCGTGGAGCGACGCAGCGCGCTGGCGACCGTCGCGGATGTCGGCCGCAAGGTGCTCACCCACCCGTTCGTGATCGCCACCATGATCGGCGTCGTGGCGAGCCTGTTCCGCATCAAGCCCCCGGCCGCGATCGACACGATGGTCGGCTGGCTATCTGGGGCGTCGGCCCCTTGCGCGCTTTTCCTGCTCGGCGTGACGGTGGCAATGCGTCCGGTCCGCCGGCTGCCGCCCGAGGTGGGCTGGCTGGTCGCCATCAAGCTCGTGCTTCACCCGCTGATCATCTGGACCGTGCTCGCGGCGCTCGGCGGTTTCGATCCGATCTGGGTCGAGGCCGCCATCGTGATGGCCGCTCTGCCGCCGGCCCTGAACATCTTCGTCCTGGCACGCCAGTACGACACGGGAATCGAGCGAGCCTCGGCCTGCGTTCTCGTCGGCACCGTCCTCTCGATGCTGACCCTGACGGGCTTTATTCTGCTGACCCGGACCGGGATCCTGCCCTTGAACCCCCTGCATTGAGCCGAGCCGCGCCCAAGCCGGCCCGCATCACGGCGCGGCGGAAGGGCCCAATCCGCGCGATCAGCCCGAGGCCGAAGCCGCGGGCGAGGTCCAGCGGCAGCAGGCCGGACAGGAGCGCGCGGTTCAAGCCGTCTATCGCGGTGGTGCGGACCTGGACGTCACGAAGGCGTGCCTGCTGATAGCGCGCCAGAACGGTTTCGCCGCCGATGTCGCCGCCTTGCTCCCGTGCGGCCGCGGCAAGCTGCACGAGCATTGCCATATCCGCGAAGCCGAGATTCAGCCCCTGCGCTCCGATCGGCGGCACGGCATGCGCGGCCTCCCCCGCCAGCGCGAGCCGCCCGCGCTGCAGTTGGCCGACGCGCAGCGTGGAGAGCGGCACGATCCCGCGTGGACCGTCGATCTCGATCCGCCCGAGGATCCGGTGCGAGCGGGCTTCGATCGCGCGGGCGAGGTCCGGATCGGCGAGCGCCATCAGTCGCTCGGCGACGGGCGGGCGGTTGACCCAGACGAGGCTCGACCGCCGTCCCGGCAGCGGAACCAGGGTGAAAGGCCCGGACTCGGTGTGGAACTCGGTCGAGGCGTCCAGATGGTCCCGCCCGTGCCGCAGGATCGTGGTCAGCGCTACCTGAGGGTACCGGGTCTCGCGGGCTTCGAGCCCCGCCTCCTCGCGCAGGCGCGACCTGCGGCCATCGGCGGCGACGACCAGGACGCCGGACACGGTCGAGCCGTCCTTCAGGCGGACCGTCTCGAATGCATCGCCGGAAAGACCATCCGCGAGGCTCGGGATCCAGGTGATCCGCCCATCGGCGCGGACCGCCCCCGCCAGCAGTTCGACGAGTGACGCGTTCTCGATGTTCCGGCCAAATGCCTCGAGACCGATCTCCCCGGCCACGAACTCGACCGGGGGCGGTCGGAAAAGGCTCGGGGTGTCGTCCACCAGCCGCAATGTCCGGAGCGGCTGCGAAGCTGCCTCGAGCGCCGGCCCAACGCCGATCTGGCGCAGAAAGGCGAGGGAGGTCTCGAGCAACGCGGCCGTGCGCCCGTCGCGGCGCTCGGGCACGGGCCCGACAAGGCAGGTCGCAAAACCGGCCTTGGCGAAGGCGAGTGCGCCGGCGAGCCCGACCGCGCCCGACCCCACCAGAACCACGTCGAATCGTTTCGCAGCCATCCGGACCCCAGATCGCGACAGAGTTGCCGCAGCCCCACACGGCTTCTAATGGGTCTTTCAAGTAACAGGGAGAGAGGCATGGTAGCCGCAGTCCGGGTCCATCAATATGGCGGGCCTGAGGTCCTCACCTACGAAGAGATCGAGCTCGCGCCTCCCGGCCCGGGCGAGCTCCGTGTCCGCCATACGGCGATCGGGGTGAACTTCATCGACACCTATTTCCGCACCGGCCAGTATCAGGCTCCGTCGCTGCCCTTCATCGCCGGCAACGAGGCGGCGGGCGAGGTGACGGCGCTGGGCGAGGGCGTGAGCGGGTTCAGCGTCGGCGACCGCGTCGCCTACGTGACGGCGCTGGGCTGCTACACGGCCGAGCGCAACGTTTCAGCCGCGGTCGCCGTGAAGGTGCCGGACGGGATATCGGACGAGACCGCCGCCGCCATGATGCTGAAGGGCATGACGGTCGAGTACCTTCTCCACCGTTCCTACCGCGTGCGGAGCGGGGACTCGATCCTCGTCCACGCGGCCGCGGGCGGTGTCGGGCTCATCCTGTGCCAATGGGCAAAGCATCTCGGCGCGACCGTGATCGGCACGGCGGGCAGCGAAGCCAAGGCGCAGCTCGCTCGCGAGAACGGCTGTGATCATGTGATCCTGTACCGTCAGGAGAACTTCGTCGACCGCGTCCAAGAGATCACCGGGGGCGAGAAGTGCGCCGTCGTCTATGACGGGGTCGGCAAGGACACCGTGGTGCAGTCGCTCGACTGCCTGAAGCCGCTCGGCACGCTGGTGAATTTCGGCTCGGCCTCCGGCCCGG
>JAQGJZ010000019.1 GCA_028290385.1 Enterovirga sp. | reverse complement strand
GCGCTCGGGACGCAGCTCATCGTCAAGACCAAGGGGCACGGGACGGGGCTGTCGCCAGCGGGCCACCGGCTGCGGGAGGCGCTGCGTCGGGCCGTGCAGCGGATGCGCGAGCCGCTCGCCGCGGCCGAGGGCGAACTCCGGGGTGAACTCGCGCAGATCCTGAGCGGGGCCGCGGCGCGCCTTCGTCTCGCGGCCAGCCACGACCCGCTCCTGATGGAGGTCGCGCAGGAGTTGGCGGACACCGTCGAGCTGAGCGTCGTCGGCAGCGAGGAGGCGGTGGCGCGGCTGCGGACAGGCGCGGCCGATGCGGCCGGCTTCCACGGCGGCAGCGAGGCAGGCGACGGGACCGCGGCCGGGCTCGTCGAACTCGGCTTCGCAGTGCTCCCCCTGTTCGGGCGCGAGCAGGGCCTGATGCTCGCGCCCGGCAATCCGCTCGAAATCAGAACCCTCGCCGATCTCGCTCGCGCAAAGGCCCGGTTCGTGAACCGTCAGCCCGGGTCCGGAACGCGAACCTGGTTCGACCGGCTGCTGCGCGAGGCGGGGCTGCAGCCCCAGGCGATCCGCGGTTATGCGGCCGAGGAGTTCACGCACCAAGCGGTGGCCGCGGTGGTCGCGTCCGGAGCGGCCGATGCCGGCATGGGCGTGCGTGCGGCCGCCGAGCGTTTCGGCCTCGCCTTCGTGCCGCTCGGCCGGGAGACGTATTTTGTCGCTGGGCTGCGGGGCGAGGATCGGCTCCGCGCGATCCGGGACGCGGCGGCGGCCCGCCTGCCGACGCTGGCGGGCTACAGCGCTGCCGTCTGACGCCGATCAGGCGGGGGCGGCGTCGCTGCGGCTTGCCGGGCTGAGGAGCGTCGGCGAGACATCCGTCCGGATGCATCGCGCCGTGTGTCCCGGCCCGACCGGGATCGGCGGTGGGCGATCGGCGCGGCAGGGGTCGATCGCCAGCGGACAGCGCGGCGCGAAGGGGCAGCCGGGCGGGAGATGCGCGAGGTCGGGCGGGGAGCCCGGAATGGCGTCGAGCCGCGAGCCCTTCGCGAGCGCGCCCTCGGCGCGGCTTTTCAGGAGCCCGATCGTGTAGGGATGGCGCGGGCCGCGGATGAGGTCGCGGGCGGTGCCCTCCTCGACGATGCGGCCGGCATACATCACCGCAATCCGGTCCGCGACCTCGACGGCCGCGCCGAGATCGTGCGTGACGAAGATGATCGAGAGGCCGAGTTCGCGCTGCAGGTCGCGCAGCAGCAGGAGGATCTGGATCTGCACGGTGGCGTCGAGCGCAGTCGTCGGCTCGTCCGCCAGCAGCACCTTTGGCCGGCAGGCGAGGGCGAGCGCGATCATGGCGCGCTGGCGCATGCCGCCCGACATCTCGTGCGGATACGCGTCGAGCCGGCGCTCGGGGCTCGGGATCCGCACCTTCTGGAACAGCTCGAGCGCCCGGGCGCGCGCTTCCGCCTTGCTCGCCTTTTCGTGCCGGCGGATGACCTCCACGATCTGCTCGCCGACCGTGTAGACGGGGTCGAGCGCGAGCAGCGGCTCCTGAAAGATCATCGCGACCGTGGCGCCGCGGTAATCCGCGAGCGCGCGCTGGCTCATCGCGAGGACGTCCTGTCCGGCGACCGTCATCGTGCCTTCGACCTTGCTCCGGCGCGGTGGGTGCAGGCGCATCAGCGAGCGGAGCGTGACGCTCTTGCCCGAGCCGGATTCGCCGATCAGGGCGACCACCTCGCCGGGCGCGAGCGTCAGGTCGACCCCGTCCACGGCGCGGACCACCCCCGCAAAGGTGACGCGGAGATTGCGGATCTCGATGGCGGGCTGAGTCATGATCTCTCTGTCATTCCGGGCCGGCTCGCAGAGCCGGACCCGGAACCCACGACGGGGTGCGGCGGGTGGGTTCCGGGTTCTCGCTTCGCGAGCCCCGGAATGACGGCCGGCGTCACGCCGCCATCTCCGAGCCCGCCGCCGGCGGCGCCAGCGAATGGCCGGAGCCCGGCTGCACGGCGAGGCAGGCGGCGCGGTGGCTGCCGTCCGTCACGGCAAGCGGCGGCTCCTTGGCCGAGCACACCGGCTCCGCCAGCGGGCAGCGCGTGTGGAAGCGGCAGCCGGGGGGAGGGTCGATCGGATTCGGCGGGTCGCCGGCGAGCGGCGCCACCTCGGTCCGGTTATCCGGATCGAGCGACGGCATCGAGGACAGGAGGGCGGCCGTATAGGGGTGCTGCGCGCGCGAGAACACATCGTCCGAGCGGCCGATCTCGGCCACCTTGCCGAGATACATCACCATCACGCGGTCCGAGATGAAGCGCACGACGTTCAGGTCGTGGCTGATGAAGATGTAGGTGAGGCCGAACTCCTCCTTCAGGTCCATGAGGAGGTTGAGCACCTGCGCCTCGATCGACTTGTCGAGCGCGGAGACGGCTTCGTCCAGGATGATGAGGCGGGGCTGCAGGGCGAGTGCGCGGGCGATGTTCACGCGCTGGCGCTGGCCGCCGGAGAGTTCGTGCGGGTAGCGCTCCGCGAAGCGGCGGGGATCCAGGCCGACCCGGGCCAGGAGGTCGCGCGCACGAGCAACGGCCTCTCGCCGCGGCAGGCCGTGCACCTGCGGCGCGAACGCGACCGAGGCCTCGATCGTCAGGCGCGGGTTCAGCGACGAATAGCTGTCCTGGAACACCATCTGGCACTGGCGCCGGAACGCCTTGAGGCTCAGGGCGCGCGAGCCGACCCGTTCGCCGTCGAACACGATCTCGCCCGCCGTCGGGTCGATCAGGCTGAGGAGCAGGCGGGCCGTGGTCGACTTGCCGCAGCCGGATTCGCCGACGACGCCCAGCGTTTCCCCCTTGAGCACCTCGAAATCGATGCCGTCGACGGCCCGCACCTTGGCGCTCACGCCGCCAAGAAGGCCCTTCTTCACGGGGAAGTGCTTCAGCAGGCCTTTGACGCTGAGCAACGGCTGCGCCGGCCCGCCGCGATCCTCAGGGGGGGAGAGAGCGGCGCTCATTGCTTGACGTCCATGGCCGAGCGCAGGCCGTCGGCAAGGAGGTTGAACGCGATGGAGGTGATGAAGATCATCACGCCCGGCAGCGCGGCGAGCCAGGGCTGCACGTAGATCGCCGTGCGCAGCGTGTTGAGCATCAGGCCCCATTCGGGCTCGGGCGGGCGGGTGCCGAGGCCGAGGAAGGAGAGGCCCGAGGCGAGGATCATCGAAACCGAGATCAGGCTGGTCGAATAAACGAAGATCGGCCCGAGCACGTTGCCGAGGACATGGACCCGCACGATCGTGAAGCCGCCGGCCCCCGAGGCCCGGGCGGCCTCGACATAATCGCGCGAGCGCACCTGCGTGGTCACCGCCTCGGCCACGCGCGCGATCTGCGGCACGAACACGACCGTGAGGGAGACGAGCGCATTGCCGAACCCGGCGCCGAGCGCGCCCGACAGCGCCACCGCCAGGAGCACGGAGGGAAAGGCGTAGAAGACGTCGATCGTCCGCATGATCGCGGTGTTGACCCAGCCGCCGACATAGCCGGCCAGGACGCCGATGGCGGACCCGATGCCGAAGGCGAGGACAACGGGCGTGATGCCCATGAACAGCGACAGCCGCGCCCCGAAGATGAGGCGGGAGAGCATGTCGCGGCCGAGCTCGTCCGAGCCCAGCGGGTAGCCAGCCGTGCCGACGGGACGGAGGCGGCGCAGGGTCGAGGTGCGGTAGGGATCGGCAGGGGCGAGATAGGGCGCGAAGATCGCCATCAGGATCAGCGCCAGGATGACGAGCCCGGCCGCGATGGCGACGGGGTCGCGGCGGAGGCGGCGCCAGACACCAGTCCAGTAGCCGGTCGCCTTCGGGGCGGGCCCCTCGACGACGCTGTGCTGCGCAAGCACGGCCATCCTCAGCTCCGCTGGATGCGCGGATCGAGCGCGGTCTGCACCACGTCGACAAGCAGGTTCAGGATCACGAAGAACAGGGCGAGCACCAGGATGGTCCCCTGCAGCAGCGGCAGATCGCGCTGGAAGATCGCGGCGTTGAGAAGAAAGCCGGTGCCCGGCCAGGAGAAGACGGTTTCGATGAGGATCGAGCCGCCGAGCAGGTAGCCCAACTGCAGGCCCATCACGGCGAGCGCGGTCGGGGCCGCGTTCTTCACCACGTGCTTGAACACGCCCCAATCGGTGAGGCCCTTGGCGCGCAGGCCGACCACGAATTCCTGGGCGAGGATGTCGGCCACCAGCGCCCGGACCGTGCGGGCCACGATGCCCATCGGGATCACGGACATCGTGATGGCGGGCAGGATCATGAAGCGGAGCGAGCCGACGAAGCCTTCGCTGCCCGAGCCGGCGCCGGTCGGCGGCAGCCAGCCGAGGATCGCCGCGAAGATGATCACGAGGACCATGCCGAGCCAGTAATGCGGCACCGACACGCCGAGGACGGACAGCGCGGAGGCCGCCTTGTCCACGAAGCTGTCGCGGTAATAGCCGGCGACAAAGCCGAACAGCGAGCCGAAGAAGAAGCCGATCAGGGTCGCCAGCACCGAAAGCCGCAGGGTG
>JAQGJZ010000550.1 GCA_028290385.1 Enterovirga sp. | reverse complement strand
GCCGTGATCCGCCCATCCGGGTCGAGCGCGCCGATCTCGCCGAGCTGGCCCCGCGCCTCGGCGAGGGCCGGCGCGGGCGGCGGGTCGAGAAAGGGGAGGGTGGTCGGGTCCGCGACGCCCCACTCGGCGCAATCGAGCAGAAGGCCGGATAGGTCGGCGGCCAGGATTTCCGGCCGGCTGAAGGCGTCGAGCGCGGCCGTCGCGGCCTCGTCCCACAGGCGAAAGCAGGTGCCGGGCTGGGTGCGACCGGCGCGGCCACGGCGCTGGTCGGCCGAGGCGCGCGAAGCGCGCCGCGTTTCCAGCCGGGTCAGCCCGATGCCGGGCTCGTAGACCGGCACCCGGGCGAGGCCGGAATCGACCACGATGCGCACGCCCTCGATCGTCAGCGACGTCTCGGCTATGGAGGTCGCGAGCACGACCTTGCGCCGGCCGGGCGCGGCGGGCCGGATCGCGGCATCCTGGTCGCCGCGCTCCAGCGCGCCGAAAAGCGGCACGACATCAACGCTCTCGCCCGCCAGCCGCTCGGTCAGGGCTGCCTCGACGCGGCGGATCTCGCCCGCGCCCGGCAGGAACACGAGCGCGGAGCCCGGCTCGGCGCGCAGCGCCCGGAGCGTCGCCTCGACGACCTGGTCCTCGATGCGGCGGTTCGGGTCGCGCCCGAGATAGCGCGTCTCGACCGGGTAGGCCCGGCCCTCCGAGCGGATCACGGGCGCCTCGCCGAGCAGCTTCGCGACCCGCGCGCCGTCCAGCGTCGCCGACATGGCGAGGAGGCGCAGGTCCGGGCGCAGCCCGGCCTGCGCCTCGATCGCGAGCGCAAGGCCCAGATCGGCGTCCAGCGAGCGCTCGTGGAATTCGTCGAACAGCACGGCCGCGACGCCCTCGAGCGATGGGTCTTCGACGATGCGGCGGGTGAACACGCCCTCCGTCACGACCTCGATTTGGGTCTTCGGCCCAACGCGGCTTTCCATGCGCACGCGCAATCCGACCGTGTCACCGACGCGCTCGCCGAGCGTACGGGCCATGCGGTCGGCGGCGGCGCGCGCGGCGAGCCGGCGCGGCTCGAGCAGGATGATGCGGCCGCCCTCGATCCAGCTTTCCCCGAGCAAGGCGAGCGGAACGCGCGTGGTCTTGCCCGCCCCGGGCGGCGCGACGAGCACGGCATTCGGGCGCTCGCGCAACGCCGCAATGAGTTCCGGCAGCGCCGCCTCGATCGGCAGCCGGGTGGGTCCCTCGGTCATCGCCGGGTCATGGAGCGCCGCCTCGCCCCGGGCAAGTCGCATTCGCGGCTCGACAGCGCGATCCGGCTGGAGGAAGCTGCGCGGAGGAGGACCCGATGTCGAACGATCCGGACGCGCTCCTGGGCACGATCGTGGACCTCGCGATGGGCATCGCCCGGCAATGCCCGGATTGCGCCGAGCCGGCCGCGCAGATCGCGTCCCTTGCCGGCGAGCTTCGCGCGGGGCCGATCGACCGCGGCGCCGTGCAGGACGCGCTCGAAGGGCAGGTCGGCGAGAACGACCTGTCGGACGTGCGGATCAGGGCGACCGCCGAGTCGGTCCTGAAAGCGGCCCGCGAGCCGATGTGAGTTGCGCCGCCGCCGCGCGGCTGGAACGGGCTGCAGACCAAAGCGCCCGCTTGACCTGAGTTTCCGCTTGTTCAAGTCTATTCAAGTTGGCTAGCGTCTACCTGACGCGAGCGGCGGCAGGGGAGACGGCCCAACATCTGAGGAAGTGGTCGGCGGATCCGTGATCCGGGCCGCTCTGCCGAATATGTCCGATGTGCACGCAGGTTCGTGGAGCCTGCGAACAACCGGTCATCTTCGCGGAAGCTGCCGCTTGTCCTGCGACGTCCGGGATGGCGCGCGACCACCCCCAGCAAAGCCCGATCCCGTGCAGTCGATTTCGCGTCCAGGGCGGCCATCACCGCCCGCATGGCCATCAGCACCGTCACATCCGGAGTTCGACACATGGGACAAGACGAGGATCGGTCGGCGCTCTCGCAATTTGCCGAGGCGGAGAGGTTCAGCGTCATGCCCGGTGGCGGGGTCGTGCCGTTGCGCCTGCCGGCCGGCGCCCTGACCTATCTCGATCGCAATCAATACGCCTCCAACGTCGAGGTCCTCGGGTATTTTCCGGGCGTCAATCTCCAGTTCTTCGGAGACGAGCACTCGTGCCTGTGGGCGAAAGGCGAGCGCCGGATGATCGCCTTCCAGGGCGGCTGGATGGACATCACCGACCCGACCAAGCCGACCGTCATCCGCGAGGGCAATCTCGGGACGTTTCAGAGCTGCGTCTTCAACACCCGGCTCAAGAAGTGGATTCGTGTCGTTGCGCATCAGATGCCGCTGACGCCCGGCACGCAGCAGTTTCCGCGCGGCAAATACCATGCGGAGTACGCGAAGACGGCCATCGACAATCAGGGCTTTCGCGGCATCAGGACCTACGACGTCACGAACCCGGAAAAGCCTGAACTGCTGAGCGAATTCGATACCGGCAAGTCCGGCTTCGGCGTCCACTGCCCCTTCTATGACGGCGGGCAATACGCGTATCTGGCGTGCGGCTGGGACGACCAGCTGCGCATGGAAAGCACCGAGCGCGTCTATAGCAACGGCCTGATGATCGTCGACATGACCGATCCGGCCAACATCAAGGAAGTCTCGCGCTGGTGGGTTCCCGGGCAGCGGCTGGACGAAGAGGAACTGTATCGGACGACCTACCCGTTCGCCGGCGACCAATGCTCATGGACCGGAAACCGGACGCCCTGCGTCGTTCCGGTTCGGGTCGAGGATGGCGGAACTGTCGGGTATGGCGGCTGGGGCCATTTCGGGATGTATGTCCACGACCTGTCGGACATCCGCAACCCGACGGTTTTTGGGAAGGTCACGCATCCGCTCGAGGCCATCGGCGGCATCCCGTATCACCACGTCGTGCCGGTCTGTGCCGATCCGCAGCGCTTCCCGCAACTGCAGGACCTCGTCATCGCGATCCCTGAATCGCTGGAATCCGACTGCCGCGAGCCGTTCCACACCAGCTACGTGGTCGACGTCAAAGATGCCGCGAACCCGCGCATCATCGGGCTGTTTCCCCGCCCGATCCCCCATCCCGACGCGCCGTACCGGGACTTCGCGATGGCGCGCGGACGCTTCAGCTCACGCGTGATGCAGAACTGGATCGCGCCCGGGCGGGCGCGCCCAAACATCGTCGCCCTGTCGTATCTCAATGCGGGGCTGCGCCTGTTCGACATTGCCGATCCCACCAACCCGACGGAGGTCGGCTACTTCGTGCCGCCGCGCGACGGCGAGATGGAGAACTACATGAGCTGGCGCCGCGGCACGACCGAGGCGGTGTTCATCGAATGGGATCGCAACCTGATCTGGCTGTCGACGCATGCGGGGCTGTATTGCCTGTCGGCGCCCTGCCTCGGCGAGCCGGTGCTCGAGCCGAAGCGCGTGTCGGAATGGTCCGTCCCGCACGTCAATGTGGGCTGGGATGACTGAGCGCGCGTGACGCAGCATCGAGCGGTGGCCTTGGGGCCGCCGCTCCGCCTGCCCCCGGCGAAAGGGCGCCCGAAGCGCCCTTCGCGTGTCAGGAGGCCGCCGTTGTCCCGTCCTGATCGGCCGGGGCCTCGGGGCGAGTCGCGAGCCAAAGGACATGCCGACGGCCGCTGATGCCGTTGGCGTAGACGCGTTCCTCGGTCACGTCGAAGCCTGCGAGCTTCAGCCGGGCCTTGAACTTCCGATCCGGTCCGCCGGACCAGACCGCTAGGATGCCCTTGGGCCGCAGCGCAAAGCGGGCGCGCCGGAGCCCGTGCACGTCGTACAGGCGGTCATTCGCGGGCCGAGTCAGCCCGTGCGCGCCGTTGTCCACGTCGAGCAGGATGGCGTCGAACTGCGCCGGGCCGGACTGGATGGTCCGGTGCACGTCCTCGACCCGGATCTCGAGGCGAGGGTCGTCGAGGCAGCCTTCGAACAGCGACGACAGCGGGCCGCGCGCCCATTCGGCCACGGCGGGCACGAGTTCCGCGACGATCACGGAGGCATCGGGTCCGAGTGCGTCGAGGGCGCCCCGGAGCGTAAACCCCATGCCGAGCCCACCGATCAGCACGCGGGGCGCGGGGCGGTCCTGCAGGCGCGCGCAGGTCAGCGTCCCCAAGGCGCGCTCCGAGCTCCGGAACTGGTTGGTCATTAGCTCGGCGGTGCCGACCGCGATGGAGAGCTCCTGGCCGCGCTGCATCAGGCGCATGAGGCCCGGCGCGCCGGGGATCTCGGTCCGGCCGAGTTCGGTCCAGGGGCCGAGGCTGGCCGCGTCCTGATAGCCGCGCGCGACGCGCTGGGTTGCGGAGCTCACGTGCGCCGCCCCTGTGCGGCTGCGTCGGCCGGCCGGAGCGCAGCGATCTCAGAGCCGGACATGGACCGGCTCGCCGTCGTCGTCGTCTTTGATCTCACAGGCAGGTGTCCCACACGGCCCTCTGGTCGCCCGGGTGTCCGCGGGACCCAACGCTCGGTCGCGCAGGCGCCGGAGCGGCCGCATAGGTGCCTGCGATTGCGCGCGACGGCAACATCGGTCTGGTTGCGAAAGGGGGGGCGGACCGGGCAGCTAGGCCGCGATGTCCGTGGGTTCGGCCGGGTCGGGCTCGCCTGCGGCGCATTCCCAGCCTTCGCGCCAGATCTCGGACGCGTTCGAGCCGGCGGGATAGGGGCAATCGTGGATCGGCAGCCCGTCCAGGCCGGCCTGCATCCCTTCGTCGAGGACCCTTGTTCGATCGTACACGGTCGGCCTCCCGAGGGACCCAACGCCCGGCGACCACCAAAGTTGCGCGGGCGGCCCGCGCCTTGGTGCCGCCGGCGCGGGGTGCGGGCTACTCGCCCGCGTCGTGCGCCTCGGGCTCGGCCTTCAGGGCTTCGGTCTCGGACGCGGTCTTGGGGGCGGGCCGGGCCGAGAAGCGCCTGCCGCGCGTGACGACGTTCGCCTTCGGCATTTCCTTGCCGGAAAGATAGCCGGTTGCCCGCTCAACCGTCTCGGCAAGCGTGCGGCCGACTGCGTGTCCTACGAATCTCGCCAAGGGAGCCTCCTGCACCAAAAAAGAAAGGGGAGAAGCGGCGCTTCTCCCCTCGAACCGGATCAGGCGATCTGGATGTTTCCGACCGCGATCTTGCCGGACCGGCGGTCCGCCTCGGTGTCGAACGACACCCGCTGGCCTTCCGCGAGGCCGCGGATCCCGGCCCGCTCCAGGGCGGTCGCATGGACAAACACGTCCTTGCTGCCATCCTCGGGAGCGATGAAGCCGAAGCCCTTCATGTCGTTGTAGAATTTTACGGTGCCTGAGATCATTGAGATAGTCCTGACGAAACTTGCACGTAAGCAGGGCGTCCGCTGGATGCGTCACCCGTCTCCGCTGTCGAAGATTGGAGAAGAAGTCTGAACGTGCGCTCGGCTATGCCAGGAGCGACGGCCCGATTGTCCGGCCAAAGTCGATGTCTATACGTAGCCGCAACCAGGCGTAACGGCAAGATCACCTGGAAAATATTTGACTACGCGCCCTGATGATCGCCGGCTGTTCAGCCGATTGACCGGGCGCGAAAGCGCGCATGGCGGGGAACAACCGTTGCGGGCAGGCCGTTGCGTCACCATCGTTGTGCAGTGCAGCATCGCGGCTGTGCGGGAATCACACCATGCGCGGACTCCAATCGAACCTGTCCGGCCTCAGGCAGCGCCAAAAGCTGTTCGAGGGCCTTCTGCGGATGGCGCGCGCGATGCCGACCGGGGCCGGGCAAGGCGCCCGGACAGCCCTGACGCGCGTGGAGGGGTTCGGCTCCAACCCGGGCAATTTGGGGATGCTGACCTACGTGCCGGAGCGCCTCGCCGCGTCGCCCGCGCTGGTGGTCGTCCTGCACGGCTGCACGCAGACGCCCGAAGGCTACAACGACGGCTCCGGCTGGTCCGACCTTGCCGACCGGCATGGCTTCGTGCTGCTGTTCCCCGAGCAAACGGCCGCCAACAACCCGAAATCCTGCTTCAGCTGGTTTCTGCCCGACGACACGGCGCGCGGCTCCGGCGAGGCGCTGTCGATCCGGCAGATGATCGAGCGGGCTGTGCAGGACCATGGGGTCGATCGCTCCCGCATCTTCGTGACCGGGCTGTCCGCCGGCGGCGCCATGGCCGCCGCCCTGCTCGCCACCTATCCCGAGCTGTTCAACGCCGGCGCCATCATCGCCGGGCTCCCGTATGGGGCGGCCCGGAACGTGCAGGAGGCGTTGGAATGCATGTTCCAGGGCCGGACACGCTCGGCCCGCGAGTGGGGCGACCTCGTGCGCGCCGCATCCCCGCACCGGGGCGCCTGGCCGCGGGTCTCCATCTGGCACGGGGCGAGCGACCACGTCGTGCAGCCGACCAATGCGACCGAGCTCGTGAAGCAGTGGACGGACGTGCATGGCCTGCCCGTCATGCCCAGCGAGCGCAACCTTCTGGCCAGCCATTCGCGCGAGGTCTGGCGCGACGGGGCGGGGAGGGAGGTCGTGGAATCCTTCGCGATCCCGGGCATGGGGCACGGCACGCCGCTCGCAGTCGGGCAGGGCGACATGGAGGGCGGCGCGGCCGGCCCGTTCATGCTCGACGTCGGGCTGTCCTCGAGCCACCACATCGCGCGCTTCTTCGGCCTTGCCGAGGACGTGCCGGACGGCGTCGCCGTTCCGCGCCAAACCCCCGTGCGCGCCGGCGCATCAGCGACGCGTGAGGCGCCGCAGGCGCTCGACGGCGAGATCCTGCCGCCGCATGCTGACAGCCCGGAGGCTGGCCCCGAGATGCCGTTCGGCGTGCCGCGCTCGCTCCCGCCGCAGGTGCTGCAGGTGATCCAGAACGCGTTCGCGGCGGCCGGGCTGACCAAGCGCTGAGCGGCGCGGGCGCGGCCTCGACAACGCGCCGCGCCGGGCCGACAATGCCGCATGCACCCGATCCGGGATGACGACGAGGAAGGTCGGCGCGACCTTGCGCGCAAGCGTGCCGGCTGGCTGCGCACGCGGCTGCTCCTCGGCATCATCGTGATTCTGGTCGGGGCGCTCGTCGTTCGCGCCCTGCTCGGGTGGGGGCAGGGCTAGACGGGGCAGGGCTAGACGGGCCAGCCGATCCGCCCCGCCACCCGCTGCGGCCGAGCCCGCGAGCAAACATCCAATCCGAACGAGTCGAACCGATGGCTCCTGCGCGGCGTTCTCTCGCCACGACATTGGAGGTCTGGATGAAGCACGTTCTGATCGGCGCGGCCATGGTGGCCATGGGCTCCCTGGCCGTGATCCCGGCGGCGGAGGCCCGCCCCGGCGGATGCCTCAAATACGGCGCGGCCGGAGCCCTCGCGGGCAAACTCGCCGGCGGCCACACCTGGAAGGGCGCCGCGGCCGGTTGCGCGCTCGGCTATTTTCGCCGGTCGCGCCACGACCGGGAGATGGTGCGCGGGCGCGGTGGCTATGACGGGCGCGGCTATGCCCGGCGCGGCTCTTACGACGAAACGGGCAGCGTCGGGCGCGGTTATTCGCGGTACTGAAACGAGCAAGGGCCGGGAAACCGGCCCTTGCTTTATCGCTGTGTTGGCCCTCGGGCCGGGTCGCTGAGGATCAGAGACCCAGGAACGAGTTGAACTTCCAGTTCAGGCCGGCGCGGACGACGACGAAGTCGTCGTCACGAGCGCGGCGGGTCAGGAACACCTGCGTCGGCGCGCCGCCGGCGGCCGTGTAGGCGTCGCCGACGAAGCGGGATGCGTTGGTTCCGCCGAGGCTGACATACAGCGCTTCGACCTTGGCGCTAACGTTCGGCGTGAAGGCGTACTCGACGCCGCCGCCGGCGGCCCAGCCCGTGCGAATGTCGCCGGTGCAGCGAGCGGCCCGACCCGGGAAGGCAGCCGCGAGCGCGGGCGCCTGGACCGAGTTGCAGTTATCCGGCCCGTCGCCGTAGGCAAAACCGCCGGTGCCGTAGATGAGCGCGCGATCGAACGCATAGCCGAGGCGGCCGCGAACCGTGCCGAACCACTCGACGCCCGTCCGGTTGCCGCCCGCCGGCGCGAGGCCGATGAACGGAGCCGCAAGGCCGCTGGCCGGGCCGAAGGCGGTGACGGCGCTCGGCGTGCCGGCGAGATCGGCATATTGCGCGTCGGCCTCGATGCCGAACACGATGCTGCCCATCTGGTAGTTGTAGCCGATCTGGCCACCGCCGACGAAGCCGTCCCGGCCGCCGTTGTTGCGGGTGATCACCGTCGAGCCGGGCGTGAACACGCCGGCCGGGGTGGTCCCACCCGGACCCACGGCGAACGGGCCGTTGTTGCGGTTGTCGCCCGCGTCGAAACCGTAGCCGGCGTTCACACCGACGTAGAAGCCGGCCCAGGTGAAGACCGGAACCGCCACGTACGGGGCTGGAGGGGCGCGACGCGCCGGGAGATCGGCCGCGGTCGCAGCGGCAGAGCCGAGCGCCAACAACGCCACCCCACCGAGAAATAACTTCTTCATCTGCACTCCTCCAGACAAGCCTCAGAGCTTTTAGCGTTGAGTATCCTGCAGCATCTGGCGTGAAGGCGATAGACGGGGAAACCGTTTCGCAACTGGGCGTTGCCGTGATGCAACGGGTCGGCCGGATCGGGGTCGGCAAGCGGGCTCCGGCGGGCCGAAACAGGGCAGCGGACCGGCCCGCGCCGAGCCGATGCAACGGGAGCCGCCGTGTCACGTTAGCGCGGGCGTATTCAGGCCTGCTCTGAAGGGTGAGATGGCGGTGGCAAGCGTTGAAACTCCCTCGGCTCACGCGCCCTCGACCGGGGGCCATGCGGAGCCGACGTCGTTCTGGGCGCTGGCGCTCGGCTCGGTCGGGGTGGTCTACGGCGATATCGGCACCAGCCCGCTTTATGCCCTGAAGGAGAGCCTGGCGGCGGCAACCGCTCACGCGGGCGCCGGCGCGTTGACGCGCGAGATGGTGCTCGGCGTCGTGTCGCTGATTCTCTGGGCGCTGATCCTGATCGTGACGATCAAGTACGTCGTCATCGTGCTGCGGGCCGACAACAACGGCGAGGGCGGGACGCTGTCGCTCGTCACCCTGGCGCAGCGGGCGCTCGGCCAGAGCACCGGCGTGACCATCCTGCTCGGCATGGCGGGTGCCGCCCTGTTCTACGGCGACGTGGTCATCACCCCGGCGATCTCCGTCCTGTCGGCCGTGGAGGGGCTGAAACTGGTCACCCCGGCCTTCGAGCCCTACGTGATCCCACTCAGCATGCTGATCCTGGTCAGCCTGTTTGCCGTGCAGCGCTTCGGCACGGCGGGTGTCGCGGCCTTCTTCGGCCCCATCACGGCCTTCTGGTTCCTGGTCATGGCGCTGGGCGGGCTGATGCACATCCGGGACGACCTCAGCATTCTGGCCGCCCTGAACCCTGTGCACGGGCTCGCCTTCATCGCCGGCCACGGCACGGCCGGGCTGCTGGCGCTCGGCGCGGTGTTCCTCGCCGTCACGGGCGCGGAGGCGCTGTATGCCGACCTTGGGCACTTTGGGCGCTCGCCCATCCGGTCCGCCTGGCTCGGGCTGGTGTTCCCGGCGCTGGCGCTCAACTACCTCGGGCAGGGCGCGCTGCTGCTGGCGCACCCGGAAAGCTTAGAGAACCCGTTCTTCCTGCTCTACCCGGGCTGGGCGCTGCTGCCGATGGTTCTGCTCGCGACCGTTGCGACCGTCATCGCCAGCCAGGCCGTCATCACGGGCGCGTTCTCGATCACGCAGCAGGCGATGCACCTCGGCGTGCTGCCGCGCTTCCAGGTGTTGCGCACGTCCGAGACGGAGAAGGGGCAGATCTACATCCCCTTCATCAACTGGTTCCTGCTCGGGGCCGTCCTTCTGCTGGTGATCCTGTTCAAGTCGTCGAGCGCGCTCGCCGCGGCCTACGGGCTTGCGGTGACGGGCGACATGGTGATCACGTCCTGCCTGCTGGTGATCGTGGCCTGGAAGTTCTGGGGCTGGTCGCTGCCGCTGACCCTCGCGGCCATCACGCCGTTCCTGGCCATCGAACTCGTCTTCCTCGGCGCCAACGCCCTGAAGATCCCCCAGGGCGGCTGGTTCCCGCTCCTGGTCGGCGCCCTCCTGTTCACGCTGATGCGGACCTGGCGCAAGGGCAGCGCGCTGCTGACGGAACTGGCCCATCGCGGCCGGCCGCCGCTTCCGGAGTTCATCCGGGACGCCGAGAGCCGCCCGATCCCGAAGGTGCCGGGGACCGCCGTGTTCCTGACGGGCAACGCGCACGACGTGCCCGCAGCGCTTCTGAACAACATGAAGCACAACAACGTGCTGCACGAGCGCAACGTCATCCTCACCGTGGAAACCGAGGAGGTCCCGCGCCGGGCCGATGCGGGCCGGGTCACGTCGGAGGCGCTGTCCGACCGGTTCTCGCGGACCACGGTCCGCTTCGGCTTCATGGAGGTGCCGAACGTGCCCGGGGCCTTGCGGGCCGCCGGATGGGACCTCGACAACGTGTCCTTCTTCCTGTCGCGGCGGGCGCTCCGGGCCTCGGCCCGGATCGGGCTCCCGCTCTGGCAGGATTACCTGTTCATCCCGATGGCGCGCTCCGCGAGCGACATCTCGGACCAGTTCTGCATCCCGGAGGAACGGGCGATCGAGGTCGGGTCCAGGATGACGATCTGACCGGGCGCGGCCCGGTCGACCCGAACTCCCGGCGCTCCGCGACCGCTCAGCGCTTGCGCGGGCGGGGCTTGTCCGGGCGCTCCGTCGTCTCGGCGCGGCGGCGCGCGTGCTTCGCGGCCCGCTCCGGCGGACCCGAGACCGGATGGATCCGGACGCCCTGGACCTCGGTGTCGTAGACGGCGCGGGCAAAGTCCTGCGCGGCCCGGTCGCTGATCAGCACCTTGGTTTCCCGCTCAAAAATCCGGATCGGCCCGATATCCTCGCGGGTGATGCCGCCGCGCTTGCACAGCATCGGCAGCAGCCATTTCGGATCGGCGCCCTTGTTGCGGCCGATCGTGAGCACGAACCAGGTCGCCTGCCCGAAGCTCGGGCTGAAGGCCTGGTCCGGCCGGCCGGCATCGGGCCGCTCACGCTCGCGCTCGGGCCGCATCGGCTTGAAGCCGGGATCGGACACCTCTTCGGCCGCCGGGAGCCGCTGGCGGTAGAGCTGAACGAGCGCCGCCGCGACGGCCTCGGCCGAGTGCTCGGCGAGCAGCGCCTGCCCCATCTGGACGTCCTCCTCGTCCTGCCCCTCGGTGAAGATGGGGTTGCGGATGAGCCGCTCCTGATCGAGCTTGCGGATCTCGTCCGCCATGGGCGGCCCCGCCCAGGTCGGCACGATGTTGGCCACCTGGAACAGGGTTTCCGCCTTGCGGCGGCGTGAGGCCGGCACGAGCAGGACGCTGACGCCCTTGCGGCCGGCCCGGCCCGTCCGCCCGCTCCGGTGCTGGAGCGCTTCGGCATCGTGCGGGAAATCGGCGTGGATCACGAGGTCGAGGCCCGGCAGGTCGATGCCGCGCGCCGCGACATCGGTCGCGACGCAGACCCGGGCGCGCCCGTCGCGCAGCGCCTGCAGGGCATGGTTGCGCTCGTTCTGGGTCAGCTCACCTGACAGGGCCACGACGGAGAAGCCGCGCTCCAGCAGCAGGGCCTGGTGGTGCCGCACCGCTTCGCGGGTGTTGCAGAAGACGAGGGCCGCCGGCGCATCGATCAGGCGCAGCGTGTTCACGACCACATGCGGGATCTCGCGCGGCACGACGCGCAGCGCCCGATATTCGATGTCGGCGTGGCCCTTGCGGTCGGATTTGAGCTCGAGCCGAAGCGCGTCCTTCTGATAGGTGCGGGCCAGCGCGACGATCGGCTTCGGCATGGTCGCCGAGAAGAGCAGCGTCCGCCGCTCCGGCCGGGCCCCCGAGAGAATGAACTCCAGATCCTCGCGAAATCCGAGGTCGAGCATCTCGTCCGCCTCGTCCAGGACGAGCGCGCGCAGCGACGACAGGTCGAGATGGCGGCGCTCGATATGGTCGCGCAGCCGCCCGGGCGTGCCGACCACGATGTGCGCGCCCTGCGCCAGCGCGCGCTGCTCCCGGCGCGGGTCCATGCCGCCGACGCAGGCGACGACCCGGCCCGAGGTCTGCCCGTACAGCCACATCAGCTCGCGCTGCACCTGCATGGCGAGTTCGCGCGTCGGGGCGACGACCAGGGCCAGGGGCGCGCCGGTCGGCTCGAAGGTTTCGCGATCGCCGAGCAGGTCGGCCGCCATGGCAAGCCCGAACGCGACCGTCTTGCCGGAGCCCGTCTGCGCGGAGACCAAAAGGTCGCGCCCCGTCGCGCCGGGATCGAGAACGGCCGCCTGGACGGGGGTCGGCTCCTGGTAGTTGCGGTTCTCCAGCGCCCGGATGAGCGGAGCAGAGCTGATCGGAAATGCCACGGAAATCGCCTAATGAGCCGTTTGGGGAGCGGCGGTTCGCCATGCGGATGAGCGCCGATCGGGCTGCTTACACCGGATGGGCGCCGCCGTCCCTGTCAACGCTCCGCGGAGAAGAAGGTCCAATCGTGACGGCAGCCGCCGCTTTGCGCCAAGAGGGATCCGCGCTGCCTCATCTGGTGCCGCGACCGCATCAGCGCGAGGCCGCGGACGCGATCCTGCGCGCCCGCGCCGCGGGCCGGCCGGGATTTCTCCTCGGCGACCTGACCGGGCTCGGCAAGACGCTGTCCGCCTGGGCGGCGCTCGCCGCGATGCCCGAAGGGGAGGTGCTGGTCGTGTGCCCCAAGGGCGCGATGCCGCAATGGCGGCGCACGATCGCGGGGGCCGGGCTCGGCCAGAAGGCCGTGACCCTGATCAATTACGAGCGCACCAAGTCGCTCATGCTGCCGCCCGCCGCCAGCAACCGCCGCTCGACTCGGGCCCGGAACAACGAGCTCGCCAAGCACGGCCGGCTCAAGCGCGCCTGGCCGCTCGTCGTGTTCGACGAGAGCCACCGGCTGCGCAACCCTTATGCGCAGCAGACGCTGGTCTGCCGCCAACTCGCCGATGCCGCGACCTTCACGCTGTATCTCAGCGCCACGGCCGGGCAATCGCCGCACGAGCTCGGCTACCTCGGCCGGCTGCTCGGCCACGCGGTCGGCGCTCCGACGGAAAGCCTCGCCGATTTTCGTGCCCTGATGCAGCGGCTCCGCATCGGCCGCGCCAAGGGGCGCTGGGTGAACTGGTCCTGGGACGGGGACGCCCGCGACTGCGCCGTGATGTCCGGCCTGCTCTACAAGGGCCCGGACGCGATCGGCCTGCGCCGGCGTCCGGAGGACATCGCGGGCTGGCCGCAGGTGCAGCGGGTGCTGGCCGCGACGGCGCTCGGGCCCTCCGAGCGCCGGCTGTACGACGCGACCTGGCGCGAATTCCGGCGTGAATGGGGGCTGCTCGGCGGCGGCACCCGGCGGCCGACCGGCTGGGCCGCCGAGCTGCGCTTCCGCCAAAAGGCGAGCCTGCTGCGCTGCGCCGGCACGATCGACTATGTCGAGCTGCTGCTCGGCATGGGCCAGCAGGTCGCGATCTCGGTGGCGTTTCTCGAAACCAGCGCCGCGCTGGTCGAAGGCCTGCAGGGGCGCGGCCGGCGCGTGGCGGCGATCAACGGCGAGCAGACGAGCCGCGCCAACGAGGAGGTCCGGCTCGCCTTCCAGACGGGCGAGCTCGACGCCGTCGTGTTCACCGTGACCGAGTCGATCTCGCTGCACGCCAACGAGCTCCCCGGCGGCTCCCGCGTGCGCTCCCTCGTGGTGCACGACATGCGCCACAGCGCGATCCAGATGGCGCAGATCGAAGGCCGCTGTCACCGCGACGGCGAGGCGGCGCTCATCCACTACGCTTATGCCGAGGACACGGTCGAGGAAGCGATCGCCGACCGCGTGGTCGGCCGCATGATCGCCATGGACACCATGGCCGGCGACGAAACCGGCATGTTCGACGCCATCGCCGAGCACCTGCGCCAGCACGCCGAGCGCTGACGCGCCCGGGAGCGGCGCTGCGTGCTATGAGGCGACCCAGCCCGACGGATCCGGACTGGCTCTTTACGTACGACGCATGCACGGTGCCGCTTGCGGCACCGGCGCCGGCTGACGCGCCGGCGCGACTGACGGGAGGGGGAGCATGAAAGCCTTCATCTGCACGACCTGCGGCACCCAGTATTCGCCCTCGTCCGCGCCCCCGCCCGCCTGCCTGATCTGCGACGACGAACGCCAATACGTGCTGCCGACGGGGCAGGCCTGGACCACGCTCGAGCGGCTCCGGCTCACCCACATGCCGACGTTCCGCGACGAGGCGGGGCTGATCGGCATCGGCACCAGCCCGGCCATCGGCATCGGCCAGCGCGCGCTGCTCGTCCGCACGCCGCAGGGCAACATCCTGTGGGACTGCGTGAGCCTCGTCAGCGACGTGATGGTCGAGATCATCAACGGCCTCGGCGGCCTCACCGCCATCGCGATCTCCCACCCGCATTACTACACCACCATGGTGGATTGGAGCCGCGCCTTCGGGGGCATCCCGGTCCATCTCCATGCGGCCGATCGCGAATGGGTGATGCGGCCCGATCCCTGCCTCGCCTTCTGGGACGGGGAGACAAAGGAGCTCGCGCCCGGGATGACGCTGATCCGCGGCGGCGGCCATTACACGGGCGGCACGGTGCTGCACTGGGCGGCGGGCGCGGGCGGAAAAGGCGCGCTCCTCTCGGGCGATATCCTCCAGGTCGCGGCCGACCGGAAGCATGTCGGCTTTATGCGCAGCTACCCGAACTTCCTGCCGCTCGGCGGCGCCGCCGTGCGGGCGATCTCCGAGCGGGTGTCGCGCTATCCGTTCGACGCGATCTACGGCGCCTTCTGGGACCGGGTGATCCCCGAGAACGGCCAGCACCGGCTTGACGCCTCCGTCGAC
>JAQGJZ010000520.1 GCA_028290385.1 Enterovirga sp. | reverse complement strand
CTAGCCGGCCGCGGCCCCGGTCATGGGGTGTCTGGCCAGCTCCGAGTTCCGGTAGCGCTGGTCATGCGTCACCTCGGCCCCGACCCAGGGCGGGATCGTCACCGATTCGGCCGGATCGTCGAGCTCGACTTCGGCGATCACCAGCCCGGCATTGTCGCCGCCGAACACGTCGACCTCCCACAGCCGGCCCTCGTGCCAGACCTCGTGCCGCGTCTTTTCAATCAGCGGCCCGCGGCACAGGTTCGCGAGCATCTGCTCCGCTTCCTCCACGGGAATGTCGTATTCGAATTCCGGGCGCACGATCCCGTCCGCCTCGCCCTTGATGGTCACAAAGGCGCGCGGCCCGGCCCGGCGCACCCGGACGGTCACGCCGTCGCGCTGGGCGAGGTAGCCCTGGCAGAAGCGCTGCCCCGGCGCGCCGCTCCGCCACCCGTCGCTGACGACCAGGAACTTCCGCTCGATCTCGACCGGCACCGGCGCCCCCTCGGATGTGCTCCCGTGCCCTACCGAACCAAACGGCCTCGGCCCGAGTTCCCGTCCGAACGCGCGTCCTCCGGCCCTGCGGAACGGCTTGGCCGCGCGGCGTCTGGATCCACAGGGAGACCGCGGCATGCCGCCCGAGCAGGACAACGACCCCACCCAGCTGCTGACCGACCCCGCGAGCCCGCTCGGCGGGACGAAGCCGCAGGCCGACGCGCTCACGCCGCCCGTGAGCCCGTTCACCACGGCCGCGCATCGCCTCGCGCACGAGGGCGGCACCGATGAGCGAGCCCAGCGCCAGATGGAGGCCGAGCGGCAGCACCGGGAGGCGCAGGAGGGCGAGGCGAACTGAGCGGGTCGCCAGCTCGGCAGCCGTTCGCGCGGGGTCGGCTGCGGGGCCGGTTCTACCGTCCGCGCGCGGCCGGGCGGCCGCCGTCGAGCATGGCTCGGCACTGGGGCGAGATCCGCGCGCGGTTCACCTCGAGGCATTGCGCGATGCGGGCGCGATGGGGGATCTCGGCCGCGCAGAACTGCACGACGTCGGGCCCGCACGCCTCGCGCTGCTCGTCCTCCGTGGCTTGCGCCCGGCACATCTCGGGCAGAACAAGGCAGAGGGTCAGGGCCAGGAGAGATGTCCGCATCGCGGGATAATCGCCCCGGCCGCCTCCCGTTCCACGACCTCAGGCTGCCGGGCCAGTGTTTCTGCCACCCGCGATACGCGCCGTTTCCGCCGGGCGGCGAAGGCGTTGAGGCGGCCCAGAGGTCGGGTAAGGTAAGGCATGGCCAGCCCCTCCCTCCACAACGTCCCGCTCTCGGCCGACCGCCTCTGGCGGGACCTGATGACGATGGCGGCGATCGGCGGAACCCCGAAGGGCGGCTGCGATCGCCAAACCCTCACCGATCTCGACGGCGAAGCCAGGCACCTCCTCGCGCGCTGGGCGGGAGAGGTCGGCCTCACGGTCGAGGTCGACCGGCTCGGCACCATGCGCTGCCTGCGCCCGGGTCGCGACCCGAGCCGGCCGCCGGTGGCGATCGGCAGCCATCTCGACACGCAGCCGAGCGGCGGCAAGTTCGACGGCCCGCTCGGCGTGCTCGCGGGGCTGGAGATCATGCGGGCGCTGCACGAGGCCGGCGCCGAGACCGAGGCACCGCTCCTTCTCATCAACTGGACGAACGAGGAAGGCGCACGCTTCAGCCCGCCCATGATGGGCAGCGGCGCCGCGATGGGGATCTTCACCGAGGCGGAGATCCTAGCCAAGACGGATCCCGCGGGGGCGTCGTTCGGCGACGAGCTGCGCCGGATCGGCTGGGCGGGCACGGCCGATCCGCACGACCTGCAGCGGCTCGGGGCTTATTTCGAACTGCATATCGAGCAGGGCCCGATCCTGGAGGACGAGGGCTGCGAGGTGGGCATCGTCACGCATGCCTCCGCCCAGGCCTGGTTCGAGGTGACCGTTACGGGCGCCGAGGCGCATGGCGGCAGCCGCATGGCCGGACGCCGCGACGCGCTGGTCGGCGCGGCGCGGATCATCGAGGCGGTGGAGCGGATCGCGGTTGCGGAGGGGGCGCGCGGCACGGTCGGCAGGCTCACGCTCTCGCCGGACAGCCGCAACGTCGTGCCGGGCCATGTCTGGTTGTCCGTGGAGTTCCGCGCCGACGACCACGACACGCTGGCCCGCATGGAAGGGGCGCTCCGGCAGACGGGAACGGAGCTCGCGGCCGCGCGCGACCTGGACGTCGCGGTGGAGCCGTTCTGGTTCTCGCCCGTGACGCCGTTCGACCCCGTCCTGGTCGAGCGCATGCGGGCGGCCGCGCGCAACCGCGCCCTGCCCGGCCGCGACATGCCGACCGTGATCGGGCACGACGCGGTCTACATGGCCCGCAAGGTCCCCGCCGCGCTGCTCTTCGTGCCCTGCAAGGGCGGCGTCAGCCACAACGAGGCCGAGGCGATCACGCCCGCCTGGGCCGCAGCCGGCCTGGCCGTGATGGCCGACGCCGTGCTGGAAACGGCCGGCCTGGTGCGGTGAGCGGCAGAACAATCGTGTTGCGGTGCAGCGAAGATCTGGGCTAACTGACGGCATTCGACCTGGACCCGGTGAAACCCCGGGTGGCTCTTCCGGCCGCCGATCCGCCGGACCACGCAACTGACCTGACGCGCCCCGACCCTGGCTCGACGAGCCCGGCCCGCGTCCCTTTGCGGAAGACTCACATCCATGCAGCTCTCCTCTCGCCTCCGCCGCGACTGGGTCTCCAAGATTCGGGCCGACGTGCTGTCCGGCATCGTCGTCGCGCTCGCGCTTATTCCGGAGGCCATCGGCTTCTCGGTCATCGCCGGCGTCGACCCGAAGGACGGGCTCTACGCCTCCGTGGTGATCGCCTGCGTGATCGCCTTCACGGGCGGGCGGCCGGCTATGATCTCCGCCGCCACCGCGGCCACCGCCGTCGTGATGGTGGACCTCGTGCGCGACCACGGCGTGCAATACCTCTTCGCGGCCACGATCCTGATGGGCATCATCCAGATCGTCGCCGGACTGCTGAAGCTCGGCCGCGTGATGCGCTTCGTCTCGCAATCGGTGATGACGGGCTTCGTGAACGCGCTCGCGATCCTGATCTTCATGGCGCAGCTGCCCGAGCTCACCGGCGTCACGCCCGCCACCTATGGGCTGATCGCGCTCGGGCTCGCGATCATCTACGGCTTTCCGCGCATCACCCGGGCGATCCCCTCCCCGCTCGTCGCCATCGCGGTGCTGACGGCCGTGGCGGCGGCCTTCGGCCTCGACGTGCGCACGGTCGCGCATCTCGGCGAGCTGCCCTCGTCGCTGCCGGGCCTCGCCCTTCCGGACGTGCCCTACACGCTGGAAACGCTGCGCATCATCCTGCCCTATTCCCTGACGCTGGCGGCGGTCGGGCTGCTGGAATCGCTGCTCACGGCGCAGATCGTCGACGACATGACGGACACGCCCTCGAACAAGAACCGCGAATGCATGGGCCAGGGCGTCGCCAACATGGCCTCCGCCGCATTCGGCGGCATGGGCGGCTGCGCCATGATCGGGCAATCGGTGATCAACGTGTCGTCCGGCGCGCGCGGCCGGCTCTCCACGCTGGTCGCCGGCGCCTTTCTGCTGCTGCTGCTCGTGTCCCTGCAGGACCTGCTCGCCGTGGTGCCGGTCGCGGCGCTCACGGCCGTGATGATCATGGTGTCGCTGAACACCTTCTCCTGGCGCTCGCTGCGGCAGCTGCGCGCGAACCCGCTCTCCTCCTCCGTCGTCATGCTGGCGACCGTGGCCGTGGTGGTGGTGACGCGCGACCTCGCGATCGGCGTTCTCGTTGGCGTGCTGCTGTCGGGCGTGTTCTTCGCCGGAAAAGTCTCGCGCCTCAGCCGCGTCGCGTCCGAGCTATCGGCCGACGGCCGCACCCGCACCTACCGGATCACCGGCCAGGTCTTCTTCGCCTCGGCCGGCACCTTCGCGGATTCGATCGACGTGATCGAGCCGGTGGAGCGGATCGTGATCGACCTGCACGCGGCGCAATTCTGGGACATCTCGGCCGTCGCCGCGCTGGACCGAATCGTGCTCAAGGCGCGGCGGAACGGGCGCGCGGTCGAGGTGGTCGGCCTGAACGAGGCGAGCGCCACGCTGGTCGAGCGCTTTGGCCAGCACGACAAGGCGGACAAGCCGGCCGCCCTCGCCGGCACGCATTGAGGCAGGGGGCGGCGAGCGCCCCCGCCCCTCACGCCACCTTGCGCTCGGCCAGGAACGCGCCCATCCGCTCCAGCGCGCGCGCAATGTTCTCGGCCGAGTTGGCGTAGGAGACCCGGATATAGCCCTCGCCGTGCACGCCGAAATCCGGCCCGCCGATGGTGGCGACGCCGGCCTGTTCCAGCAGCGCGGCCGCGAGCGGCTTCGCCTTCCAGCCCGTCTCGGCGATGTTCGGAAAGGCGTAGAACGCGCCCTTCGGCGTGATGCAGGAGACGCCCGGGAGGCGGTTCAGCCCCTCGACCACCAGCGCCCGGCGCCGGTCGAACTCCGCCACCATGGCCGTCACGGCATCCTGTGATCCCGTGAGCGCGGCGACGCCGGCCCATTGCGTCGGCGCGTTCACGCAGGAGAACGAGTTCACGGCGAGTTTTCGCGCCATGTCGTAGAGCTTCTTCGGCCACACGGACCAGCCGAGGCGCCAGCCCGTCATGGCATAAG
>JAQGJZ010000491.1 GCA_028290385.1 Enterovirga sp. | reverse complement strand
GAGTTCCGGTAGGTGAAATCCACGTCGAACCCGGCCCCGGCGAGCTGGGCCACGATGGCGGCGCCGACGCCGCGGCCTCCGCCCGTGACGAGGACGCGCCTCGAAGCAGCCTCGCTCATTTCGGCTCGGCTCCGAGAACCAGGCAGGTGTTCTGGCCGCCGAACCCGAAGGAGTTCGACAGGACAAAGCGCACCGACGCGTCACGCGCGGCGTTGGGGACGACGTCGAGCGGGATCGCCGGATCCGGCACGGCGTAGTTGATCGTCGGCGGCAGGCGGCCGCCAGCGATCGTCATCAGCGAAACGACCGCCTCGACGGCGCCCGCCGCCGTGAGCGTGTGGCCGACCATCGACTTGTTGGACGAGATCGGAACGGTGCCCATCCGCTCGCCCATCACCTTCATGCAGCCGAGCGCTTCCATCTTGTCGTTCTCGGGCGTGCCCGTGCCGTGCGCGTTCACGTAGTCGATGTCGTCCGGCGTGAGCCCCGCGTCGTCGATCGCCTCCTGGATGGCCGCGATGATCGGCGCGCCGTCGGGGCTCGAGCGGGTGCGATGGAAGCCGTCGCCCTTTTCGCCGCAGCCGAGCACGAAGCCGAGGATGCGCGCGCCGCGGGCCCGCGCGGAGGCCGCGCTCTCGAGCACCAGGGCGGCCGCGCCCTCGCCCATGACGAAGCCGTCGCGGTTCTTGGCGAAAGGCTTTGCCGCGCTCTCGGGCGGGTTGTTCTGGGTGGAGAGGGCGGACAGCAGCGAGAAGCGGACGAGCGATTCCGGGTTCACCGAGCCGTCGGTGCCGATGCACAGCGCGGCCTCGGCCTCGCCACGCCGGATCGCCTCGACGCCGAGCTGGATCGCGGTCGCGCCCGAGGAGCAGGCGGTCGAGAGCGAGATCGGAGAACCGAGCGTGCCGAACCGATCAGCGATCCGGTCCGCCACCGTGCCGAAGGTGAAAAGGTCGTGCCAGGAATCGAAGCGGCGCGTCGACGCGCCGGCCAGAAGCTGCGTGTAGGTCACGTCGCCGTCAGCCGCGGCCGCCTCGGCCAGGGCGCGCCGCTGCGGCCATTCCACCTCGACGGGCGGCACCGCCACGAAGAGCGGGCCGGGAAACTCGCCCTTGCGAGGGAAGGCCGCCTGCGCAACGGCCTCCTCGGCCGCGAGCTCGCCAAGGCGTTCGGACAGCATCGGCGCGCAGAGCGGGTCGACGGGCTCAAAGTCCACCGTTCCGGCGATGCGGGTGCGCAGGTTCTCGGTCGAGAACCGCGTGATCGCATGGATGCCGGACCGGCCTGCCGTGAGCGCGGCCCAGTTCTCGGACTGCCCGCGTCCGAGCGAGGTGACGATCCCCATCCCGGTCACCACGACCAGGGGGCGACCGAATCTGTCCGTGTCAGCCTGTGCCATGGGACGTTCTACTGCGCCCGGGTGAGGCGGACCAAGCCTTCGCCGCGGCGATGTCCGACGCAGGTCGCGGCGACATCCGTCGCCTGGCCGGACGCGACGAGCGCGGCCGCGAGCGCGGCCGAGACAGCCGCTGCGGCTTCGAGCGGATGACCGAGGAGGTCACCGACGGCGTGCAGCGGCGCGCCCGGTGCGACCTGCGCCAGCGCTGCCCGCTCCTCGTCGGTCGGGCCCGAAATGCCGGTGGCACCGGACAGGATCGTCGCGCCTTCGGGCACGGCGCTTTCCCGCCAGAGATGGGCGAGCGCGGACGTGACCGCGCCGGGGTCGCGCCGCGTGCGCGCAGCCTTCACGGGCTGGAGCTCCGCCCGGATCGCGGCGCCGCGGCGTTCCGCATGCTCCCGCGCTTCCAGAACCAGGAACCCCGCGCCGGAGCCGAGGATCAGCCCGCCGCCATCGGCCGGCCGGTCCCAGACGGACCGGAAGGGCTTCTTCCAGAGGTAGCCGCCGAGCTCGAAGATCAGCAGGGAATCGCAGCGCTCGGCGTTGTAGGAGCTGCCGACCAGCATCGCGTCGACCTGGCCCGAAGCGATGCGCGCCTGGGCGATCCTGAGCGCGTCGACGCCGGACATCTCCTCGCCCATGAACGTGCGCGAGGCGCCCGTGACGCCGTGCACGATCGAGATGTTGCCGGCGAGCAGGTTGGAGAGCTGGGCCAGAAACAGCGTCGGCCGGAGATCGCTCATCAGCCGCTCGTTGAGGAACGCGCCGGGATCGGCCGCGCCCCTCAGCCCCGTGAGGATCTGGCCGTCGACCGCATAGTCGCGCTCGCCGCCGCCGGCCGCGACGATCATCTGCATGCGGGCCTTGGCCTCGACGTCGCCGCGCAGGCCGGCCTCTTCCAGCGCGAGCCCCGCCGTATAGACGCCAAGCCGCTGCCAGGGCTCCATCTGCCGCTGGTCGGATTTCTTCGCGATCTGCCGATCCCACTCGATCGCCGGCATCGGATGCACGGGATAGGGCGCGAAACGCTCGGCATCGACCTGCGGCTCGGGCGGGGAGGCGAGCGCTGCGAGATGGGGCGCAATTCCTTCCCCGAGGCTCGACACGAGGCCGATCCCGGTGACGACGACGGCGCGGCTCATGCCGCGTCCTCGACGGGCAGGCCGATGCGCCGCGCCTGACCCTTCATGCGCGCGCTCAGGCCGGGCGGGAACGGCATGGTGCGGAAGCGCAGCTCGGCATCCGCGATGCGCTTGCCGCCCGAGGTGATGCTCGCCTTCGTGGCCATGTAGCCGGAGCCCTCGTGCTCAAGGCGCGCGTCGATCTCGAGCGCCGCCCCGGGGGCGACGAAGTCGCGGAATCGCGCCTTGTCCACGGCCATCAGGAACGGCATCGCGACATAATCGGTGAGGGCCAGGATGAGATAGCCGGAGGCCTGCGCCATCGTCTCCGTCAGGAGCACGCCGGGCACGAGCGGGTGGTCGGGAAAGTGGCCTTCGAAGACCGGGCTGCTATCCGGCACGGTCGAGCGCGCCGCAAGGCGGCGGGCCGCGCGGTCGAGCTCAGCCACCCGGTCGATCATCTCGAAATATTCGAGGCGCATGGCTCAGGACCGGGTGGGGCAGGTGAGCGGAGCGACCCTCCTGCGAAGCCGGATTGAAGCGGGCGAGATCAGCTGTTCTTGGCCGCGACGAGCGCGTCGATCCGCGAAACGAGGTTGTGGATCACGAAGTACTCCTCCGCGGGCGTCTTCCCCTCGTTGACCTCCTGGGTCCACTGCTCCAGCGGCAGCTTGATGCCGAAGGCCTTGTCGATCGCGAACGCGATGTCGAGGAAGGCGAGGGAGTCGATGCCGAGATCGTCGATCGCGTGGCTCTCGGGCGTGATCGACTCGCGCGGGATGTCGGCGGTCTCGGAAATGATGCCCGCGACCGTCTCGAAAGTGGACGACATAACTCGAATCTCTCGTGAGCCCCTTGGCGCCGCAGCGCGGGCTCGGGTGAGCGCGACCGATTACACGACGGGTCCGGCCCGGGCAACCTGAGGCACGGCCGCGGCCGGAGCGCGAGCGGTCCGGAGCGGGGGGCGACTTACCGCGTCACCATCCAGAGCGCGCCGACAAACAGGACGGCGACCATCCCGCTCCAAACCAGGCGGCGGAGCACCGCCCGGACGGCGTAGCGCGGCGAACGGCTGATCAGGTCCAGCTCTTCGTCCGAATCGAGCGGCGGCGTGGGATCGTCGCGCATGGCCCTCAAGGATCCGCCATCGGAGCGGCCGCACCGTGGTCGGCCCGCCTGGCGGCGCCAGGCGACAATGCGCCGCTTAAAGGAGCGGGCCGCCTCCAGCAAGACGGCGCGGCGGCCGGGCGCCGGTGCGGCTCACCGGGCGCGTCGCCTCTTGGCGTCGCCGGGTCGCCGCTGTACCGGGGCGCGGTGAGTTCATTCCTTCCCGATTTGCGGGACTGGGCCCTCCATCTGGCGATGCGTGGGCTCCCCATCGATACCTGTTCATCCCTAGGGGCACGATTGGCTCCCCGGCTCGGAAAGCTGGCGAACCCGGTCAGTCACGACCGGGCGTCCAAGCTGCTGACGCGCCTCGACCCGCTGAGCGGCCACCGGGCCGTCGACCGGCTTTGGGCGAATGTCGGGCGCACCTTCGCCGAATTCGCCGTGAGCCACCGCATGCTCAGGGCCGGGCGGGTGGCGATCGACGGGGAGGAGCACCTCACGGGCGCGCTGAATTCGGGCCGGCCGGTGATCGCGGTGTTTCTGCATCTCGGGAACTGGGAGCTGGCCGAGATGCAGCTCGGGTTCCGGGCGCCGGGGCGGGTCGCGGTCATCGTTGCGCCGCCGGCGAGCGGTGCCCGCGCAGCCATCGCCGAGCGCGTCAGGAGCAAGGTGCCGGCCGATCTGCTGGTCCATTCCAGGACCGTGTGGCGCCAGGGGCTCGCGAAGCTGCGGGAGCCCGGCGGTATCTTCATGGTGGCGGCGGACGAGAATGCTGGCGGGCAGGTGCGCGGGCCGTCGCTGGGTCGCCCTCTGCGGACCGACGGCAACATCGGGAAGGCGGTGCGGCTGGCGCTTACGACGGACGCGTTGATCCTGCCGTTCTACTGCGAGCGCCTCGCAGGAGCTCACCTGGTGTCGCGCTACCTGGAGCCGCTCGATTTCAAGGGCGATCCGCGTGACCAGGATGCCGTGCTCGAGGGCGTTCGCGTGCTGGACAGCACGGTGGAAGCGCCGGTGCTCCGCCTGCTGGACCAATGGTACATGGCCTTGGCGTTCCGCAGCTGAGATCGGCCGCGGAGCGGGGCGGGGCCTCTAACTTTCGGCCCTGCGTCAGCCGGGCTCAAAACTGCCGCGAGCCAGGGCTGACGGTCGGCATGGGGCCGCCATGCCGGAAGAACCTCAGCGGTCGGATCTGCCGAACGTGATCTCGCTTTCGCGCACGGCGCGTTCGGCGCTCGAGGCCGGTCCAGCCGTCTTGATCCGATAGGAGAACTCGCCGGTCTCGTCGGCCGGCATGAGTCGGGTCACCTGGAACAGGCCGGACGTGCCACCCTGACGGTCCCCGAAACGCGTGTGCGCGAGACGGACGAGCTGGTTGAGCTGGAACTTGTGCGTCATGGCGCTCTCCTGCGGCTCCGAAGGGCCTAAAAACAAAAAAGCCGCTCCTTGAGGGAGCGGCTTCGACGAGGTCGGCGCGGGATGTTGCTCCGGCGCCTGGCCCCTTACGCGGCCTGGATGGTGCTGACGGCAACCTTGCCGCTGCGCCGATCGGCTTCGGTCTCGAAGGAGACCTTCTGGCCTTCCACGAGATTGCGCATGCCGGCACGCTCAAGAGCGGTCGCGTGGACGAACACGTCCTTGCTGCCATCTTCAGGAGCGATGAAGCCGAAGCCCTTCATCTCGTTGTAGAATTTTACGGTTCCGGTCGTCATAGTAGAGTTCCTGACAGAGCTTGCACGTAAGCGGGGTCCGCGAGATGCGGGACCCGTCTCCGCTGTCGATAATTGGAGAAAAATTCTGAACGTGCGCTCGGCGATGCCAGGAGCGACGGCCCGATTGTCCGGCCAAAGTCGATGGTTATACGTACATGGTCGGACTAAGAATTACAACGTCGCCGGAAAATATTTTCAGAGACCCGGGTGTTTCGTGTCGTGGTCAAGCGTTTTTCGGTCCGATTATCCGACGGAACGTGCGCCAACTGGCCGAGCATCTAGGGATCGCGCCAAGATCGCGGAAATCCATTTTCGGTCGGACACTCGGGCGCGCGTCACGCGGCCCGCTCGACAGGCTGCCACGAGCGGCTAAGCTCGCCCCCGATGTGCGGACGCGTGATCCAGGCGGCAGACCCAACTCTCTACACGCGAGCCGTCGGCTCGGCGCCCGAGCGCCCGCTGCCCAATGCGCCGCCGCATTACAACGGCGCTCCCAGCCAGGATTTCCTGGTCGGCCGGGTGGATCCCCGAACGGGCGAGCGCAGCCTGGACCTGCTGCGCTGGGGCTTGATCCCGTCCTGGGCCAAGGATCGGAAGATCGCCTGGAAGACCATCAACGCGCGCGGCGAGACGGTCGCGAGCACAGCGGCGTTCAAGGGCGCCTATGCCAAGCGCCGGTGTCTCGTGCCGGTCGACGGCTTCTACGAGTGGCGCAAGATCGGGGCAGCCAAGCAGCCCTACGCGATCGGCCTCGCCGACGGCGAGCCTTTCACGCTGGCTGGGCTGTGGGAGAACTGGAAGGACCCGGACACCGGCGCCTGGCAGCGCACCTTCACGATCGTCACCACGGACGCGAACAGCCTCGTCGGCAAGCTGCACGACCGCATGCCGGTGATCATCGCGCCGCAGGATCGGGATCGCTGGCTGACCGACCCCGATCCGCGCGACCTGATCAGGCCGTTTCCGGCGGAGGCGATGCGGATGTGGCCGGTCTCGCGCGACGTGAACTCGCCGAAGAACGACGGCCGCGAGCTGCTCGAGCCCGTGCCGGAGCCGGGTTGGCCGGAGGAACAGGGCGAGGTGGAGGATGCGAACGACCCGGCGGCGGCGCTACGGCCGGCGAACTCGGCATGATCATGCCGACGCGGGGCCGGAACTCGTCAGATCGATGGGGAGATTTCGATGGTACCGCCACCCCGGCTCGAACGGGGGACCTCTAGATCCACAATCTAGCGCTCTAACCAACTGAGCTATGGCGGCACGGGCGCTTTTCGCGAACGCCGGAGCGATGTATCGCTCCCGCTTCCGGAACACAAGATCCGCGTCGCATCGGCAAGCCCGTTGCCGGCGGAAAACGGCCTCCAAACGCCGATGAGCGATTTCGCGACCTCCTATCTCGGCCGGCTCCGTGCGCAGGTGGGCGACCGGCTGCTGCTCGTGCCGGGTATGCGCATCGTGGTGGAGCGGGAGGACGGCGCCATTCTGCTGCAACTGCGCTCCGATTACCGCCTGTGGGGGCTGCCGGGCGGCGTGCCGGACGAGGGCGAGGGCGCGGACGGGACGATCGTGCGCGAAACCCTGGAGGAGACCGGCATCGCGGTTCTCGACCCGACGCCGTTCGGCTTCGCGTGCGATCCCGCGCATGAGGTCTGGACCTATCCGAACGGCGACCGCTGCCATTACTTCACGCTGCTCTACGCGGCCCGGCGCTTCACGGGCGAGCTGATCGGCAGCAACGACGAGAGCTTGGAGGTCGGCTGGTTCCTTCCGGGAGATCTGCCGCCGCTCCTGCCGGTCATGCAGCGGACGCTCGATGCCTATGCGCGCTACGGCGAAACGGGTGCGTTCCAGATGATCTGACGCGCACCGAGTTGACCCCGGCGGCGCGATGGCAGAAGCGGTGGCACAGCGAGGGCCTCGGCGGCTCCGAGACCGGGAGGAAGCGGGATGGACACGGGCAGGCGCAGCTATCGCATCGCGGTGATCCCGGGCGACGGCATCGGCAAAGAGGTCGTGCCCGAGGGCGTGCGCGCGCTGGAGAAGGTCGCCGCCCGGCACGGCTTCGATCTTCAGCTCGATTGGCTCGATTTCGCCTCCTACGATTATTACGCGAAGCACGGCCGCATGATGCCGGAGGACTGGAAGGACCAGGTCGGCCGGCACGACGCCATCTTCTTCGGCGCCGTCGGCTGGCCGGAGAAGATCCCCGACCACGTGTCGCTCTGGGGCTCGCTGCTGCTGTTCCGGCGCGACTTCGACCAGTACATTAACCTTCGGCCTGTCCGGCTGATGCCCGGCGTGAAGTCTCCGCTCGCCGGGCGCGAGCCGGGCGACATCGATTTCTGGGTCGTGCGCGAGAACACGGAGGGCGAGTATTCCTCGATCGGCGGGCGCGCCTTCCCAGGCACCGACCGTGAGTTCGTCGTGCAGGAATCGGTCTTCACCCGCACGGGCGTCGACCGCGTGCTCAAATTCGCCTTCGAGCTCGCCAAATCGCGGCCGAAGAAGCACCTCACGGCCGCCACCAAGTCGAACGGCATCTCCATCTCGATGCCGTATTGGGACGAGCGGCTGGAGGCGATGGCGGCCGGCTATCCGGACGTGCGCTGGGACAAGTACCACATCGACATTCTCAGCGCGCATTTCGTGCTGAACCCGGACCGGTTCGACGTGGTGGTCGCCTCCAACCTGTTCGGCGACATTCTCTCCGACCTCGGCCCGGCCTGCACGGGCACGATCGGCATCGCGCCGTCCGGCAACATCAACCCGACCCGCGAATACCCGTCCGTGTTCGAGCCCGTGCACGGGTCGGCACCCGACATTGCGGGGCAGGGCGTCGCCAACCCGATTGGTCAGATCTGGTCCGGCGCCATGATGCTCGAGCATCTCGGGGAAACGGCGGCGGCCGCCGAGATCGTCTCCGGGATCGAGCGCGTGCTCGCGGAACGGACGCTGCGCACGCGTGATCTCGGCGGCAATGCCGGGACGGCGGAATGCGGCAAGGCTGTCGCCGAGGCGATCGGCTAAGCCTTCCCGGTGCCATCGCTGCAGCGGCTCTGGCGGAGTTTTTACGCCAGGCCGTATCTCCTCCTCACGCTCACGGCACTGTTCTGGGCGGGCAACGCTGTCTCCGGCCGGGCGCTGGTCGGGGAGGTGTCGCCCATGCTGGCGACGATCCTGCGCTGGAGCTTTGTGCTGCTCCTGCTCCCGGCCATGGCGCGGCACCAGGTCATGGTCGAGCGCCACGCGCTCGCCCGGCACTGGCGGCTGATCCTGGTGCTCGGGACGGTCGGCTTCACGGGCTTCAACGCGCCGCTCTATCTCGGCGCGAGCACGACCACGGCGGTGAACATCGGCATGATCCAGGGGACTATGCCCGCTCTCGTCCTGGCCGGTAGCTTCTTCGCCTATCGCACGCCCTTTACGCTGCTCCAGGTGGCGGGCCTCGTGGTCGCCCTGCTCGGGGTGGTCGTCACGGTGAGCCACGGCGATCTGGAACTGCTCCGGTCCCTGCAGATCCGGCCCGGGGACCTCTGGGTGCTGCTCGCCTGCTTCATGTATGGCGCCTACACGGTTGCGCTCCGGCGGCGCCCGCGGCTGTCTGCGATCGCGTTCTTCGCCGGCCTGTCGGTTGCGGCCTTCATCAGCACGCTGCCGCTGGTCTGGCTCGAGATGCTGGCCGGCGCGAGCCGCTGGCCGGGCCCCAAGGGCTGGATGATCCTGGCCTTCCTGGCGATCGGGCCGTCCCTGGTCAGCCAGCTCTTCTACATGCGCGGTGTCGAGCTGATCGGGCCCGGCCGGGCCGGGCTCTTCGTGAACCTCGTTCCGGTCTTTGCCGCGGGCTTGGCCGTGCTTCTGCTGGGCGAGACGTTTGCGCCCTATCACGCGGTTGCGCTGGTACTCGTGCTGGCCGGGATCGCCTTGGCCGAGATCGGAAAGCCGCGGGCGCCGGTCCCATAAGGGACACTTCACCCCC
>JAQGJZ010000474.1 GCA_028290385.1 Enterovirga sp. | reverse complement strand
GAGTTCGACCTCGAACCCCGCCGGCGCGTTGTTCTCGGCATAGTTGAAGGGCGGGTATGCGCCCTCCGTCGCGATACGGATCGTTCCGATCGGCGCAGCGGCCGGCGCTGCCGGGACCGCGGTCTGTGCCTGTGCGGAGCCGAATCCGCACAGGCATGCCAGCAGGAAGGTGAGGCGGCGCAGGCTCACTGGATCTTGGGCGGAGCGCCGAAATCGAACGAGGGAGGGCCGCCCCCGCCAGGCATGTCGAGGCCCGGGACCGACAGGTTGTCCAGGCTGCGCTGCACGGCCGCCGGGTCCACGGTGGTCCCGGCCGTTTTGTAGTGCATCACGATCTGCGGGTAGAACACGACGATCGCGACCATGATGAGCTGGATCACCACGAACGGGATCGCGCCCATATAGATCTGGCCGGTCGTGACCGGCGCCATCTGCTTGCCGGTGACCCGATCGAGATAGGGCACCTTCGGGGCCACCGACCGCAGGAAGAACAGCGCAAAGCCGAAGGGCGGGTGCATGAAGCTCGTCTGCATGTTCACGGCCAGCATCACGCCGAACCAGACGAGGTCGATGCCGAGCTTGTCGGCCACCGGCCCGAGAAGCGGGATGATGATGAAGGCGAGCTCGAAATAATCGAGGAAGAACGCGAGCACGAAGACGAGGGCGTTCACCACGACCAGGAAGCCGATCTGGCCGCCGGGGAGGGAGGTCAGCAGGTGCTCGACCCAGAGGTGGCCGTTCACGCCGTAGAAGGTGAGCGAGAAGACGCGAGCGCCGAGCAGAATGAAGATCACGAAGGCGGAGAGCTTCGCGGTCGACTCGGTCGCCTGCTGGACGAGCGTCCAGTTGAAACGGGCCGGGTTGCGGTCGAGGCGACGCTTGAAGGCGGCCAGGATGATGGAGCCGAGCGCGCCCATGGCGCCACCCTCCGTCGGAGTCGCGAGCCCGATGAAGATCGTGCCGAGGACCAGGAAGATGAGCAGCAGCGGCGGCACCATCACGAACGTGACCTGCGTCGCCATCTTCGACATCAGGCGCAAGCCGGACAGCCGCTCGATCACGCCGACCGCGAGGGCGTAGATCGCAGCCGCCGCGACCATCTCGAGAAGCACAACCGAGATCTCGTTGCCCGAATGCCTCCCCCGCACGACGGCATAGGCGCCGAGCAGCAGGGCCACGATGATCGCCGAGAGCACGATACGGCCAGCGCCCAGGAAGCGGTGCATCACGGCGCAGATCAGTGCCACCACGGTGGACACGCAGATCGTCAGGATCACGAAATCCGCGCCGCCGCGGATTCCGGTCTGGCCCATCACGTAGTACCCGACCAGCGCCGAGAACAGGACCAGCACACCCAGCTGCCACACGCCGCGAGCGCCGGTCGGCTCGCGATAGCCGATTGCGTCGACCGGCAGGCCGGGCGCCGCCTTCGGATAGATCAGCCCTATGAGAAAGATGTAGCCCGCATAGAGGCCGGCGAGGATCAGCCCCGGCAGGAACGCGCCCTCGTACATGTCGCCGACGGAGCGGCCGAGCTGGTCCGCCATGACGATGAGGACGAGGGAGGGCGGAATGATCTGGGCGAGCGTGCCGGACGCCGCGATCACGCCGGAGGCGAGTCGCCGGTCGTAGCCGTAGCGCAGCATGATCGGCAGCGAGATCAGGCCCATCGAGATCACGGAGGCGGCCACCACGCCCGTGGTCGCCGCGAGCAGCGCGCCCACGAAGACCACCGCATAGGCGAGACCGCCGCGGATCGTCCCGAAAAGCTGGCCGATCGTGTCGAGCAGGTCCTCGGCCATGCCGGAGCGCTCGAGGATCAATCCCATGAAGGTGAAGAACGGGACCGCCAGCAGCACCTCGTTCGACATCACCTGGAACACGCGCTCGGGCAGGGCCTGCAGGAGCGGCCAACTGAGCGTGATCGATTGCGGCGCATAGGGCGCGAGCTCGACCGCGAGGATGAAGAAGAGCAGCCCGTTCGCCGCCAGCGCGAACGCGACCGGGTAGCCGAGCAGCAGGAAGATGACCAGCGCGGCGAACATGATCGGCGCGAGGTTGTTGGCGATCAGTTCAGCCACTGGATCCTCGAAACTTGCTTGTTGTCGTTGTGAGGGAGTCAGCCCTGGAGTGCCGGTGGCTTGACGGCCGGGTCCGCACCGCTCAACGCGAGCAGGCGCTCCGCCTCGGCTTCGGCGGCGGATTGGTGCCCCGCGGTATGGGGATCCGGCAGGATGCCGCGCGCGATCGCGATCCGCTTGATCACCTCGCTCACCCACTGGAGCAGCAGAAGCGCAAACCCGATCAGGACCAGCAGCTTGGCAGGCCAGATCGTCAGGCCGCCCGCGCTGCTCGAGACCTCACCGCTCCGGTAGGAGTTCAGGAAGAACGGCCAGGAGAGCACGGTCATCAGCAGCGCGAACGGCAGCAGGAACAGGAAGTGACCGATGAACTCGATGGTGTTCCGGCCGCGATGCGACAGCTTCGCCGACACGATGTCGATCCGGATGTGCTCGTTGGCGGCGAGCGTCCAGGGCGCGCAGAACATGAAGACCGCGCCGAACAGGTACCATTGCAGCTCGAGCCAAGCGTTCGATGAAATCCCGAAAACCTTACGGATGATCGCATTCGCGGCGGACACGAGTACGGCAACGAGGATCGCCCAGGCCGAGACGCGGCCGATGGCCCGGGTGAAGCTGTCTATTCCGCGGCTGATGCTGAGCAAGGAGGTCACGTGCGTTCCCTGGCGCTGCGCTCGGCCGCGCTTATGGCTTGTGGCAACCTGAAGGACACGGGCCCGCTGACGTCAAGCTGGCAACTCGTCGAGTGCTCGGAATCACGACGAAAGGCGGAGTACAGCGGCGGCTTTCCTGCGGCTAACCGCCGGTCACGCTCATATGCCGCGGCACGGCAGGGCGGGCGCTGCGCTCGATGACGAAGTCGTGTCCCTTGGGCTTGCGTCCGATGGCTTCGTCGATCGCGGCCTCGAGCCGCTCGTCACCTTCCGACCCGCGCATCGCCTCGCGCAGATCCGCCGCATCCTCCTGGCCGAGGCACATGAAGAGCTGGCCCGTGCAGGTGAGGCGCACGCGGTTGCAGGATTCGCAGAAATTGTGGGTCAGCGGCGTGATGAAGCCGATGCGGCCGCCCGTCTCCGCCACCCGGACATAGCGGGCCGGCCCGCCGGTGCGCTCGCTCGTGTCCGAAAGGGTGTAGCGCTCGGCCAGCCGTTCGCGCACCACCGACAGGGGCATGAACTGATCGATGCGCTCGGGCTGGATGTCGCCCATGGGCATCACTTCGATGAAGGTCAGGTCCATGCCGCGCCCATGCGCCC
>JAQGJZ010000443.1 GCA_028290385.1 Enterovirga sp. | reverse complement strand
CGAAGTGATCCATTTCCACGTCGATATGCTGCAGTTTCCGCTCTTCCAAGCCTCATTCCACAAGTGTCTCACGACGCTCCACGGGCGTCTCGACCTCCCGGACTATCACCCGATCTACCGGGCATTCCCCGACATGCCCCTGGTGTCCATCTCGGATCATCAGCGCACGCCGATGCCGGCCGGCGCAAATTGGCTCGGGACGGTCTATCATGGTCTGCCGTCCACGGTTTGCCCGTTCGCGAAGGGCGGCGATTACCTTGCCTTTCTGGGGCGAATATCACCTGAGAAACGCCCGGACCGGGCCATCCAGATCGCGATGGCGGCGGGAGTTCCGCTCAAGATTGCGGCCAAGGTGGACAAGGCCGATCAGGCGTATTTCGATCAGACGATCCGGCCGCTTCTCGATCACCCCCTGGTCGAGTTCATCGGCGAGATCAACGAGCTGGAGAAGTCCGCCTTTCTGGGGAACGCACTCGCGCTCCTATTCCCAATTGACTGGCCGGAGCCGTTCGGCCTGGTCGCGATCGAGTCAATGTCCGCCGGTACGCCCGTCATTGCGTGGCGCAACGGCTCGGTCCCGGAACTGGTCGATGACGGCGTCACAGGGCATATCGTCGAGTCAATCGACGAGGCTGTCTTTGCCGTCCAGGGGATCCGCAATCTCAGCCGTGCTCTCGTGCGTGCCCGCTTCGAACAGCGGTTCACGGCGTCGCAGATGGCCGACAACTACCTCGCCGCGTATGGCCGGCTCCTAGCGTTGGGCGACGCGGCCGCGTACGCGCTTTCCGACCGGCCTGAGCCTGCCGCCGAATGGCCGCTCCTGAACTTCGCCGGTAGACGATCGGCGCGGGTTCACCCCGCCAACTGAATTTGCGTCACCCAGCCGGACCTCGAAGTCCGAGCTGCAAGGATCCAGCAACGATATGGCGAACAGCGCCCGGACATCCAACGCCCAAGCCATTTCGCTCGGTCACGAGCCGAACCTCTGGTCAGAATACGAGATCGAGACTGCGATCTCTCTGGTCGATCGCCCGCTTCGCAACCTGAAGCACGGGGATGCATTCGCCGTGCTGGACAGCTACGGCGACGTCGGCGCCGTGAAGGACACGGCCGAGGGCCTGTTCTATCGCGATACGCGATACCTCTCTCATTACGAACTGCGGATTGAAGGCAAGCGGCCTCACCTTCTCAGCTCGGTCATGCACGAGGACAAGGCAGCTCTGTCGGTCGACCTGACGAATTCCGATGTGCCCTCGGTCGAAAGGCGAATGCTGCGGGACACGATTTTCATCGGCCGAACGAAGTTCCTTTGGAATGCCGTCTGCTACGAGCGGATAACCCTCAGGAATTACGACCGGGCGCCACGCCGATTCTTTCTGGACATCCTGTTTGACGCAGACTTCGCTGACTTGTTCGAGGTGCGAGGCACCACACGAGCAAGACGCGGCCGGCGCACGACCAAGGCCGACAAACGCGATCAGGTCGAGTTCCACTATCAGGGGCTGGACGGCATCGAGCGCCGGACCGTGCTGAAATTCAGCCCTGAGCCCCTCAATGTCGAGGTGGGGCGGGCGACGTTCGACGTCGCGCTCGAGCCCGGCGAGCAAACCTCGCTGTTTGTCAACGTGTCCAGCGAGGAAAACACCGCCAACGAGGTGGGCGACTTCTTCAGGGGCTACCGCGAGATGCGCCGGGCGCGGCGATCCTCAACCGCCCGGATCGCGACGGTGCGCAGCTCGAACGATCTGTTCAACGAGGTGGTCTGCCGAGCGACGTCGGACGTCTACACCCTCGTCACCCGGTCCGAGCTCGGCCCCTACCCGTACGCGGGCATTCCCTGGTTCAGCACGATTTTCGGCCGCGACGGGATCATCACGGCGATGCTGATGCTCTGGATCGACCCGTCGATCGCAGCCGGCGTCCTGCGCACGCTGGCGGCCACGCAGGCGACCAGCACCGACCGCAAGTCCGATGCCCAGCCCGGCAAGATCATGCACGAGACCCGGAACGGCGAGATGGCCAATCTCGGGGAGGTGCCGTTCCGGCGCTATTACGGGACGGTCGATGCCACGCCGCTCTTCGTGATGCTGGCCGGCATGTACTTCCACCGGACGGGCGACGAGCAGCTTATCCGTGAGCTTTGGCCCAATATCGAGGCAGCCCTGGGCTGGATCGATACCAGCGGGGACTGCGACGGGGACGGGTTCGTCGAGTACTTCCGCGAAACCGAAAGCGGGCTCGCCAATCAGGGCTGGAAAGACTCGCACGACGCCATCTTCCACAGCGACGGATCGAACGCCGAAGGGCCGATCGCGCTGTGTGAGGTCCAGGGCTACGTCTATGCCGCTAAGCGTGCCGCCGCTGTCATGGCGCTCCGTTTGGGCCGTGGCGAGCTTGCGGGTCGGCTGGACGGCGAGGCAGAGCGTCTGCAGGCGCAGTTCGAGCAGGCGTTCTGGTGCCCGGAAATCGGCACCTATGCACTCGCCCTCGATGGGGCAAAGCGGCCCTGCCGGGTCCGCGCGTCCAACGCGGGCCACGCGCTCTTCACCGGGATCGCCGACCCGGAGCGGGCGCGGCAGACGGCTGACACGCTGATGAACCCTGAATCGTTCAGCGGCTGGGGCATCCGCACCGTGCCATCGGGGGAGGCCCGGTACAATCCGATGTCCTATCACAACGGCTCGATCTGGCCCCACGACAACGCGCTGATCGCACTCGGCTTTGCGCGCTACGGCTTCAAGTCTGAAGCTGCGCGCTTGTTCGAGGGTCTGTTCAGCGCGGCCACCCACCAGGAATCACGCCGGCTGCCCGAGCTGTTCTGCGGCTTTATTCGCCGGCCCCACCGTGGGCCGACGGCCTACCCGGTCGCATGCTCGCCTCAGGCTTGGGCGGCCGCAACCTCCTTCGGCTTGCTGGCCGCCTGCATTGGCCTCGATCTGGCGCATGACCGCGATCAGATCTGTTTGCAGAACCCGGTCGCGCCCGAGTTTCTCGATGAGGTTGTCATCCGCAATCTCAGGCTCGGCACTTCTCGAATGGACCTGCGCTTGCATCGCTACGGCCGTGACATGACGGCCAACATTCTCTCGCGAGAAGGCACGGCAGGCTTGGTGCTCTCGAAGTAGAACTGGCCCTGTTCCGCTAATTCATCAGGGACGGGCGGCAGTGCGAGGGCCGGCCAACCCGCGATCCGGACCGTACGACGCCTGTTGCTAGGCGTCGGTCGATCTCCGCGGCGATCCGGTCATGGCAATGTCTGCTCATCACCCATGAAGTAGACAGCGGCTTTGTCGACGGCAGTCTGCTTTTGCGGCGGTCGATTGTGGGGCATGGATTTCTCCTCTGCTCGACCGCGTATGCCACCTGGCGTTACCGCGAGGATTGAAGCTCGACCAGTTCCGTGCGGGCTCGGTGCAGGCGACCAGCGATCTGGCCAAGGCGAACGTTGTCTTCAGCGTCCGTAGGCGCACATTGCGCCTGGGCGAGATCGATCTCGCGCAGCGCGACCGCCTCGATGAGATTCTTCAGGCGGCTTCCTGGATCGTTGTACGGAACAGCGGACGACCTGTCGCCCGCGGGCGCAGCCTGTCTCGCAGCGGTCCCGTCCGGTGGCCAATTGGCCGTGTGGGCGGGCGTCGCGCCACTTTGGCTGGCGTCGGCATACAACGCTGCGTTCTGGCGAGCGGTGCGCCCTTCATAAGGATTTCGCATTTTGCACTCCGCTGACGAGGGCGATTCGCCCTCTCTTGTCCGTTGGCGTCAGGTACCTCGTGGATTCTTTGCCGCGGCAGCATCCATGGATTCCACGACCGCTGCTCCACACTGATCGGCGACGTCCCGGCGGTATTTTTCACTCACGTTCGAAACCCATCCAGCCTTGATGACAGTGTCGTAGCGCGAATAGGAACTCTGCTTCTTAAGCGCCTCAAGCTGTTCCGGCTGCTGTTCAGCCTTGGCGACGCAGAGGGGTACGAAAGCTTGTACGACGGCCGCGTTCGCCGCGACCCCAGCATTCTTCTGGGATGTACCGCCAGTCACCCAACCTCCCCAAGCGAAACCGATGATCATTGCCGCCACCGCGCCGCCGATGGCGCCCCATACTGCCGGCTTCACCTGAACTGGGACTTGCATCAGAGTCTCCTTTGAGCGGATTCCTACGGAAGATCGGCGCCTGAGAACTGGAGTGCATTATCCTGCGCGAGCATCACCCTGGTTCTGGGTACATGGTCGGAACTGGCACCTCGTAGAATGGAATTCCGGTTCGAGAGCCAAAAGGCGTCGGCCAGACCCGAGCGCGCAGGTTCTCCCGCTGACCTGGGCCGGGGTGCAGGCCGCGACCGGCGACCTGTTGTGCAGCCTCTTGGGGAGACGCAGCGCTGATTTCGGTTTGATTGCCCCAACTTCCCGCGTCTGCGTTGCGGAGCTGAACGATGAATATGTCCACGCGACTGGCCTCCTCGGCGTCTCACTCCGGCCAACAAGGGAATCACGGCGGCACGGGCCGGACCCGCGCTGCCTGCTCCAGTTGACCGGGAGCGCCGGCGCTTTCGCGTTGCAGGCTCAGCTCCGGCGGAGAGGCCTCAGAAACGTGTCTCGTGCCTGCTCGATCCCCTTCAGCGACGTGGCCGCAATGGCTTGGCTATCCTCGATTGCGTGCTCCAAACTGTCCCGGACGAGTTCGGTCGGGGTCGTCGCGAATTCCTGAACAGACTTGGCGCCAGCGAGCCGCTGCATGCCTTCGAGACTGCGGTGCCACTGCTTCTGGCTCATCTCCAGCCAGCTTCCCGAAGCATCCTGGAATGCCTGAGTGAGCGCCGTCCCACATCGGGCTACGATGTCCATGTCCTTGTTGGATTGCTCAAGCAGCCGCTCACTCACCTCGCTAGAGAAGCCTATAGCACGGGTGACGCGGCCCGACGCCTCACTGACCTGGAGGGTGGCAGCGTCGATGCTAGTCTGGAAGAGTTGCTTTGGATCCAAGGCCGCCTTCTCGTGCAGGCCGGCCATTGTGTTCGTGCTTACGCGGTGGCTGTCCCTCGCGCTTGATGCCTGCTCAGCCGGCCGGCCCGGCTGCCCTTTCGCAGCGTCCGCCAGCTTCGTGGGTGTCTCTCCCCGTTTGGGCGGGGAATGATTCTGATTGAACGTCATCTGGCAACTCCCGCCGTCGCCAATGCCCCACCGATCTCCCGGAGACTGAGACCGTCCGCCACGTTGGCGAAGAAAACACCAGTACCTCTGAAAGGGGAATGTCGCATTATTTCAGGCCAATTGCAAGGATTATCTTTTCTGAGTGAAGCTCATTATGACTTAAAAAGGCGTCCAGCGCGAAATGACAACGTCGCCCAGAGAAACCGGTAGTTTACTTGTCAATGTTCGTAGAATTCGGACCACCGTCTAGCCGATGATGGCGCAATAAATTCACCGGCGTCGTCGCGGATTGGGCTGTATCGGAGGTTTCAGATGGTGATCAGCGCTCGCTGCCCTTGGATGAATGAAACGACGGGGCCGGTCTTCGTTGGTATCGCGGTTGCATCGGTCGTACCCGGGCTGGTCGCCGTTGAAGCGATCCTCGTCGTACTCAGGTTGACGAGAGTCTTGGCCTGGAGATGGTGGATCATGGCCCCGGTCGGGGTTGCTGTAGCAGCCATTTTGTCCTGGCCGATCGCAGCAGTACTCGCCGTCGCTGCTACGAGGGACCTACTTAGGGTCTGGACCCATCACGCTGGCGCGGGCTGGCCGGGTGTGATTCACGGCACCTCAGGGAGGGGCGGGCGGATCGATTTTGGCTGACAGACGAGCAGTTTGCCACGATCGCGCCGCACCTGCCGCCGGATACCCGGGACAAGGAGCGGGTGGACGATCGCCGGGTGAGTCCCGCTGCGATCATCTGTCCGCTCTGAGCCCATTGTGTTCATCAACAAGACTCACCGTCACCGTCTAGAGAAGCTGCTTGACGCAATCCCGTTCATTTCCTCCAGCGAGTTACGCAGCCTCGGCCAACCTGCCGGTCGCGGCGACCCGAGCGCCCGCTGAGCGAAGCCGGAGTCCGCCGGTTTGGGCGGTCAGCGCCAGGCCCCGTTCTCGTTGATTGCCAACATCCCGTCCACGCCGGCTTCCTGCCGCAGCCGCTTCGTAGCGCCCCGTTCAGCGCCCACAAGTTCCTGCCCCCTTCAAGCTAGGGCTCGGCCGAGTTCAATATCTCGTTCATGCGCCATCGTTCTGCCTGTCGGGTGAGTGCAGGCCCCACCACGGCGTTGTAAGGTGCGCTGCTTCGGCGTGAGCGTCTCGAAGCCCGAATGAATAACCTGCTGGGCTACTCCGTAGGCTGGCGTGCCCTCTTCGAGGTCACCTTTGTCTACAAGGTCCTGGATGCGCTCGTGAAATTCGAAGTCGATATGATCGTTGTGGCCCACGTAACGGCCTCCTTCTCCTTTGCTCGAGGATAGCATGCGCCTCACCGGCGGTCTCATAGCTTGAGACCCTAGCGTCAAGCTACGGACAGGTAAGCCTTCGTCCTGCTCCGATTGCCCGGCGCATCAAAGCCGGAGAAGCAAGTTGAATTAGCGAGAAGAGCGAGGCGAATTCGGATACTACCGAAGCCTCGTCTAGGTCGAACGTGTCGCAAAGATAGGCGGCTGCTCACAGGCTACTCGCGCCGGATCGGACGAGGTCAGGCTTAGCTGCGGAATTGATCAGTCAGTGCAGCGTGAGCCCCTGAGGGAGATCGAGCTTCTTCAAGTGATCAAGCTCAGCCGCGTCTTGTCGGGACGGATCTCCAATTCTCTAATCGGGTCCATGGCGCGATTAGACGCGGCCCGTCGGCAACAACGCTGTGGAGAAGCGCACCAACTTAAGAACGTCCGGTTCGGTTTGGTACGGGTGGCCTCAATGCGAGAACGAATGTGGGCTCGAATGAGGGTCGAGATCTAAGCCTGCACCAAAAAACCTAAGCGATGCAAGCGCTTACCTACAGTGAGTGGCGGAGAGGGGGGGATTCGAACCCCCGATGCCCTTGCAGGCATGCCGCATTTCGAGTGCGGTGCATTCAACCACTCTGCCACCTCTCCAAGCCATCGGGTCGTTGCGGATTCAGCGGCTCGCCAGGGTGGTTGAAGCCCGGGTTGCGACCGAATTGCTATCCAACGTCTCGCAGGGCGCCTCTGTAGCGCCTGCCGGCCGGCCGCGTCAACGCGCAACACGGCCCCGTCTGTGCGGCTGCGGCGCGCCCGTTGACGGCGCGGGCTGGACCGCTCAGGTCTCGACCATCCGAGCTCCGGCCTGCGCCATGCTGCCTTCATCTCCCAAAGTGGTCGTCTGTGGGGCGGGGCTCGCCGGAATCGCGGCCGCCTATCACGTCGCGCGCGCGCATGAGGGCGCGGATGTCCTCCTCGTCGATGCGGGGCATCCCCTCTCGCTCACGTCCGACAAGTCGACCGAAGCCTACCGCAACTGGTGGCCCGGTCCCGACCGGGCCATGACCGACTTCATGAACCGCAGCATCGACCTCATGGAGGCGATCGCGCGCGAGACGGGCAACCGCATCAACCTGAACCGCCGCGGCTATGCCTTCGCGACCACGGACGCAGCCAAGATCCCGTTCCTCGCCGAGATGGCGAACTCGGCGGAAGCCCGCGGGGGCGGGCCCGCGCGCTGGCACGAGAGCCGCGGTAGCACCTACCTGCCCTCCCCCGAGCGGGGCTATGACCTGCCGCTGAGCGGGGCGGACGTGATCACCGACCCGCGCCTCATCCGCCAGCACTTCGCCTATCTCGCGCCCGAGACGGTTGCCGTGGTGCATGCCCGGCGCGCGGGCTGGCTCAGTGCGCAGCAGCTCGGAATGGTCATGCTGGAGGCGTCGCGGGCCCGGGGCGTACGATTTGTGCGCGGGCGCGTCGTCGCCTTCGAGACGGCGGGCGGCCGGGTCTCCGCCGTGCAGGTCGATCAGGACAGCGGGCCGCTCCGGATCGAGGCGACGCATGTCGTCCTGGCGGGCGGCCCGCTGCAGACCGGGCTCACCCGCATGCTCGGCATCGACGACCTGCCGATCGTGGCGGAGCCCCATTTCAAGGTGAGCTTTCCCGATCCGCTCGGCGGCCTGCCGCGCGAGGCCCCGATGCTGATCTGGCTCGACGCGCAGCATTTGCCCTGGACCGAGGACGAGCGGGCGGCTCTCGCCGAGGATTCTTCCGCGGCCTGGCTGCTCGGCCCCTTCCCGGCGGGCGTGCATGGGCGGCCGGAGGGCGCGGGCACGACCATGATCCTCTTCAACCAGCATGGGCAGGCCCTGGCCGAACCGGTCTTCCCGCTTGCCGAGCCCGAGCATTATGCCGAGATCGCGCTGCGCGGCATGGCCACCATGGTGCCGGGGCTCAAGGCCTATGATGCCAGGAGCTTCCGGCCCTATGTCGACGGCGGCTATTACAGCCGGACGGTGGAAAACCGGCCCCTGATCGGCCCCCTCCCCGTCGAAGGCGCCTACGTGTCCTGCGCGTATTCGGGGTTCGGCGTGATGGCGGCCTGCGCCGGGGGAGAGCTCGCCGCGAGCCACGTTCTCGGAAAACCCCTGCCCGATTACGCGCCGGCCTTTCTGCCCTCCCGCTACGGGGACCCAAGCTATCGCGCGCTGCTGGAGAGCTGGGGCGAAGACGGGCAGCTCTGAGGATGCTGCCACGCGGGCGATGGGCGCGCCATCACCGTCACGGTCCGGCTTGGGACGGGCGCCGGCCGCGCTCTTGGCGCCCGGCCGCGAGGGCAGCATGACACGGCCGCAGCCGCCCGCCCTGCCCTGGTGCCGGGACACGGCGCTTGGTAGAACAGGACATGGGCACCGTGGCGAAGCTCGTCGAGCCCCCTGAGGGGCCCGCGCAGGCGGTTCGGGTCAGCATCGGAACGCGGCTCCGGCATTCCCGCCTGGCGCAGGGCATCCGGCTGAAGGACGTCGCGGCCGCGGCCGGCTGCTCGGAAAGCCTGATCTCAAAACTCGAGAACGATCGCTTCGAGCCCTCGCTGAACCTCCTGCACCGGGTCTGCGACGCGCTCGGGCTGACGCTCGGCTGGCTGTTCGCGGATGCTGCCGGATCCTCCGAGGTCGTATTCCGGAGCGGGAGCCGGATCATCGCGGAGATCGACCCGATCCGCCGCGGCGAGGGCATCCGGATGGAGCGGCTGGTGCCGTATGCGCCCGGCAACCTCCTGCAGGGCAACATCCATGTGGTCGCGGTGGGCGGCAGCACGGACGGGCTCATCAGCCACCAGGGCGAGGAGGTGGGCTATGTCATCGAGGGCTCGATCGAGCTCAGGCTCGGCGAGCGCGCCTTCGCGCTGCACCCGGGCGACTCGTTCTACTTCCGGTCCGACACACCGCACGGGTACCGCAACATCGGCACCGTCGAGGCCCGCATCATCTTTGTGAATACGCCGGCCAGCTTCTAGGCAACCGCGGCGCCGGGCGTTTCAAAAAAGCGGCGCCTTGACCCGACTTTCTTCTTGTTCAAGCGCTTTCAAGTCAGCTAACCTCGGCCCGATCGTAACAGAACAAGCCGGGGCGAGATGGCCGAAGAGTTGTTGATCGACAAGGTCATTGATCGGAAGGAACCGCATTACCAGCCCTTCGGCTGGCATCATTGGCCCGACCATCCCTGGATGAGCTACCAGTTCCGCCGCGCGCTCGGCGAGACGCAGGAGGGCGGCGGCACGGTGTCGGAGTGCTTCCTCGCCGCGAGCCGGATGATCCCGGGCGACAAGGAGAGCTGGTACCGCGAGTGGAAGCGCATCGCCGACTTCAACCAGGAGCGGGGCGACAGCGAATTCGCGCTCGGACACATCCGCACGGCGATGAATTGCTGGCTGCGCGCCGCGGATTACTACCGCGAGGTCGAATTCTGGCTGCTGCCCGAGGATCCGCGTCGGCTCGAAGCCTTTACGGACATGGAGAATTGCAGCCGCAAGTTCTTCGAGAACCTCAACCCCAAGGGTGAGGTCCTGCAGGTCCCGTATCTCGAAGAGGGCAAGGGTCTCTTCGCCTATTTCGTCCGCTCGCCCTTCGATACCGGCCGCCAGCCCTGCCTGATCTGCATGGGCGGGCTGGATTCCATCAAGGACGAGATGTGGTTCATGCAGGCGCATGGCGCCCTGCAGCGCGGCATCTCCGTGCTGATGATCGACGGGCCCGGCCAGGGTGGCACGCTGCGCCGGCACAAGATCACCACCCGGCACGACAGCGAGGTGCCGATCGGAAAGTGCATCGATTATCTGGAGACGCGCCCGGACGTCGATCCGAAGCGGATCGCGGTCTGCGGCTCCTCGCTCGGCGGCTATTACGCGGCGCGCGCGGGCAGCTACGAGCCGCGGCTCGCAGCGGCCATCTCGCACGGCGCCATCTGGTCGATCCCGGACCTCTGGTCGAACGCGGACGAGAACCACGGCCTCGCCGACCACATCAAGTGGGTCTTCGGGACGAACACCCTGAAGGAGGCCATGGCGAAGGCGGCACCGTTCACGCTCGAGGGCGCGCTCGAGAACATGAAGTGCCCCTATCTGATCGTGCATGGCGGCTACGACGTCCTCGGCGTGAGCCAGGCCCAGCGCGTCTATGATTACGCGGTCGAAAAGGGCGTGAACGCGACGCTCCGCTTCGTGAACGAGGACGAGACCGGTGCCGAGCACTGCCAGCACGACAATCCGACCATCGGCCAGGAGCTCATGGCGGACTGGCTGGCCGATCTCTTCGGCATCGATCAGCGCGAGCTGATGAAGAAGGCGCTCAACCCACTGATCTGAACGCCAAGCAACGGGAGGCCCCCATGGTGGATATCCAAGCCTATAGCGACGCCTATTATTCGATGACCTGGCTCGGCGAGAAAGGTTATCCGGAGGCGGCGAATACGGGGCGGTGCTACTTCACGGGCCTCCTCGGGATGTTCCGGCTCCACGGCGAGTCGGACGTCCTGTTCGCGGACGGCACCTCCGGGGACGGCTTCTCGTTCCGCTGGTGCCCCGCCTGGGGAGCGCCCGCGTTCAACGGCGGCAAGGGCCCCTTCCACGAGGTATGGGAATACACGCCCAAGGCGCTCGGCTACGAAGGCCATTGGGAAGAGGACGACGAGGACGGCTGGGATGGCGCCTGGGCCAAGCTCAGGGCGTTGCTCGATCGCGGCCTGCCCGTGCAGGTCGGCGTGCATTACAGCCTCCTGCTGCCGTACGGCGCGAAGACGTCGCCGCGCCTCGCCTACCAGCATCGCACGATGGGGCCGACGGGCTTCGGCCACCACATCGTCGTGTCCGGCTACGACCTCGCGGCCGGCACCGTGACGATCTTCGAGCCGAACGACCTGATGCCGCATGCGCGCTACACCTGCCCGGTGGAGGTCTTCCGGCGCGCC
>JAQGJZ010000434.1 GCA_028290385.1 Enterovirga sp. | reverse complement strand
GAGAACAACGCGCCGGCCGGGTTCGAGGTCGAGCTCGGGCGGGCGATGTGCGAGGCGATGAACGCCACCTGCACCTTCGTCCTGCAGGATTGGGACGGGATGGGCGCGGGCCTCAAGGAGCGCCGCTACGACGCCATCATGTCGTCGCTGGAGATCACGAAGGAGCGCAAGCAGCGCCTCGCTTTCTCCAAGCGCTACTACCGCATCCCGGCCGCCCTGATGGGCACGAAGTCCGCCGCTCTCGATGCTGGCGGCGGCGCGCCGGACCTGGTCGGAAAGCCCGTCGGAGTGGTGGCCGAGAGCGAGTTCGCCGGGTTCCTGGAGAGCACTTATCCGAGCACGGATATCCGCACCTTCAGCAAGCTGGAGGAGGCCAATCTCGACCTTCTCACCGGCCGGCTCGATTACGTGCTCGGCGACAAGCTCGAAGTGTTCAAGTTTCTCGAGTCGCGCGAAGGCAAGATGTGCTGCCGCTTCATCGCCGACCTGCCCGTCGACCGCGGCGAAGGCATCGGCGTGGGCCTCCGCAAGGGCGACACGGCGCTGGTGGATTTCTTCAACCGCGCGATCGACCGGGTCATCGCGAGCGGCGCATACGATTCCATTCGCGCCAAGTACTTCGCGTTCGACATCAAGTAGCCGGTTTGACCCCCTCGGCCGGCCTCCATAAGACGGAGCGACCAAATGACGGGGGAAACAATGGCGAAGGTGGCGTTCCTGGGGCTCGGCGTGATGGGCTACCCGATGGCCCGGCATCTCGGCCAGAAGGGGCACGAGGTGACGGTGTACAACCGCACCTTCGCCAAGGCCGAGAAGTGGGTCGCCGAGAACGGCGGCCGCGCGGCCAGGACGCCGGCCGAGGCCGCCGACGGGCAGGAGATCGTTTTCGCCTGCGTCGGCAACGACGATGACCTGCGCTCCGTCACGACCGCCGAAGGCGGCGCCTTCGCGGCGATTGGCCGGGGCATGACCTTTGTCGACCACACGACCGCGTCCGCCGCCGTGGCGCGCGAGCTCGAGGGGGCCGCTAAGGAGCGCGGCTTCGGCTTCGTCGATGCCCCCGTCTCGGGTGGACAGGCCGGCGCGGAGAATGGCGTGCTCACCGTGATGTGCGGCGGCGAGGCGGAGACTTATTCGCGCGTCGAGCCGGCGATCATGAGCTATGCCCGCTCCTGCCGCCTGCTCGGGCCCGCCGGCTCCGGCCAGCTCGCCAAGATGATGAACCAGATCTGCATCGCGGGCCTCGTCCAGGGTCTCGCCGAGGCGGTTCATTTCGGCAAACATGCCGGGCTGGAGATCGAGGCCGTCCTCGACGTGATCTCGAAGGGTGCCGCCGGCTCCTGGCAGATGGAGAACCGCGGCAAGACCATGAACGAGGGCAAATACGAGTTCGGCTTCGCGGTGGACTGGATGCGCAAGGACCTGTCCATCTGCCTCGACGAGGCGCGCCGCAACGGCGCGACCCTGCCCGTCACCGCACTTGTCGATCAGTTCTACGGCGAGGTGCAGCGCATGGGCGGCAATCGCTGGGATACATCCAGCCTGCTCGCCCGGCTGCAGCAGAACGCCCGCAAGGGCTAAGTCCGGGGGCGTTCCGCCTCCGACAGTGCACCGGTCGGCCCCGATCGCCGGCCGGAGAGCTTCCGCTTGCGACAGGATGAGGGTGGCCTAGAATGCCCGCTCCATCGTCGCGAGGCCGTCGCCATGGCCGACGAGAGCACTGCGAAGCCGGAGATCATCCCCTGGCCTGATCGGATCAGACGATCCGGAGAGCTCAAGGTGTTTCCCGGCCCGGGTTTCAGCGGAAGCGTCTGGGGCACCGATCTCGACCGGGCCATCGCGGCCCTCAACCAGCTGCTCAAGGACAAGTGCATCGCCCTTGTCTTCCGGAAGTCGGACGCAGAAGCGGGCAGTCAGATCACGGCCGAGACGATCCCCGGGACCGGGTTGCACGGCAGCGCCGTGCTGTCCCTGGTCGGGTCCGGCGATCGCGAGCGTCTCGGCGCGTTGAAGCTGCGGGTTCCCACGACCCCGCGCATCGGCAGCGTCGATGTCGGCCCGCCGGTGCGGCTCCATATCCTGGTCCACGAACTCATCCATTGCATCGGCCTGACGAACGCCGCGCATAGCCAGGATGACGTGTTCATCGGCAAGCTCGTGATCGCGGTCGGCGGGACCGTGAACGGCAAGACGCTGCCGCCCGACGGAAGCGGCTCCGTGCCGCCCCTGACGCTCGGCGCGAAGACGCTGACGAACATCAAGAGGGCATGGGAACTTCCGCCGCCGGCAGCCGCCGCGCGCTGAGCCGGGCTCCTCTGCGGCTCCGCGGCGAAACAGGCCGCGCGGCCGAGCCGCCGCGCGTCAGCGCTCCGGCCCCGCCCACCGCGCCACCTCCGCCCGCAGCACCGGCAGAAGTTCGGCCTCGAACCAGGGGTGCCGCTTGAGCCACCCCGAGTTTCTCCAGGAGGGATGCGGCAGCGGAAGCACGCGCGGCCGCCGCTCCTCGGCCAAAATCTCGCGCCAGCGCTGGACGGTGCCGGTGAGGCCGGAGCGCGAGCCGAGGTGCCAAGCCTGCGCATAAAGCCCGATCACCAGGATCAGCTCCAGGTTCGGCAGGGCCGCGAAAACGGGCTCGCGCCACGTCTTCGCGCATTCGCGGCGCGGGGGCCTGTCCCCGCCATGTCGGTCATACCCTGGGAAGCAATGGCCCATCGGGACGATCGCGACCCGCGCCGGGTCGTAGAAGCGGGTCTCGTCCAGCCCGAGCCAGTCGCGCAGCCGAACGCCGGACGGATCGTCGAAGGGCCGCCCGCTGAGATTGGCGCGGTTGCCCGGGGCCTGGCTCGCGATGCAGAGCCGGGCCGAGACGGAGCCCTGGAGGATGGGCCGTGGCTCGTGCGGGAGCGGGGGCCCATGCACCGGCGCGTCGCGACAGATGCGGCATGCCCGCAAAGCTGCCGCCAGCACATCGAACTCATCCGCCCCGGTTGTCGGCTCCGCCCGCATGGGCGCGACAGAGCCTGCCCTGCCCTCCCCGTCCATGCGGCCCTGCGGCGCGGGGTTCAGGCCTTGGCGCTCGGCCTCGCCGACAGCCCCGCGTGCCAGCGGCGCACATGCCTGAATTCCTCCGGCACGGTGAGCTTGGCGGGCTTCATGAAATCGAGCCCCACGAGCCCCGTGATGTCGGCCACCGTGAAGGTCTCGCCGCAGATGAACTCCTGGCCCTCCAGCTCCCGGTCCAGCACGCCGAGGAAGCGCATCACGCGATCCTTGTTCGCTTCGCCCCAGGCGGGGACCTGCGGCACCTCCATCTGGGCCATGGCGGGATGCAGGTGCCGGAACACCGCCGCGACCGTGCCAAGGAGCCCGAACTCGATGCGCCGCTGCCACATCTCGACCATGGCGCGCGTGAACGCGTCCGTGCCGAAGAGCGGCGGCTCCGGATTCAGCTCCTCGAAGTAGCGGCAGATCGCGATTGTCTCGGTCAGCACAAAGCCGTCGTCCAGCACCAGCGCCGGCACCTGCTGGACGGGGTTCAGGGCCGAAAACGCCTCGCCCTTGTGCTCCAGCTTGCCGAGGTCGACCTGCTCGGTCTCGAGCGTGATGCCCTTTTCGGCGAGAAAGATCTTCACCCGCCGCGGATTCGGCGCACGGCCGGACTCGTACAGCTTCATTCTGATCCTCCCACGCGGCTCAGGCTCGCTGCGCCCGAGTTGTCGCGGAGAGCCGCCCTCCCCGCAAGTCAGCGCGGATGCGCTTCGCGCCATTCCGACGGGCGCTCGAAGCGGCCGGCCCAGAGCCCGAGGCGGCGCCGGCGCGCCTCGCTCTCCTCGCTATCATAGCGGCCATAAGCGACCGCGAGGCCGCGCGAGACGAGAACCGTCCCGACATCGCGGCCGTCCGCCGCGCAGGTCGCAAGGTCGCGCCCGTATTTGTCGCGGCTGGCCGTGCGGCAGGTCAGCCCTTCGCGGGCGAGGTCCCGCAGAGCGTCCCGGGCGGCCATTCCGCAGGGATAGAGCTGGCCGTCTCGTTCGCAGCGCTGCGCCAGCTCCGGGGCATCGAGACCTGCCAGCCGCAGCCGGCGGCCGCCGAGCTCCACCGTATCGCCGTCCACCACGCGGACGGCACCGTCGAGCCGCTCGGGCTCGCGCCGAAGCGCAACGACCCCGATCGCGAGCGCGACGAGGATCAGGGTCGCGAGAAGGCCGTCGATGCGCCTGGACATTCCCTCCTGGAGACCCGCCGCGGTGAACAGCGACTTTACGGACATCGTCAGGACGCAGTTAACGTTTCCGAAGCATAATCCCGTCCACCGGCGCGTAACCCCGGCGAGTATGCGTGCGTAGATGGGCGAGTTGACAGCTCAGATCGTTCAGCAGGGGCATGGCCCCGCGCTGCAGGGCGTCGTGCATCGCCGCAAGCTCTCCAAGGAGATGCGCAGCGCCCGCGAGAAGCTGACCTCCTCGGTCGGTCTCGAACGCTCGTACGAGTACGAGCTGGTCCGCGTCTTCGCCCAATATCACAGCGGAAGCTCCATTCTGCTTCTCGCCCTCGCGGCCGTGATCGCGACGGTCTCCAGCCTGTGGATCCCGGTCGGCTTCGCGACCGGCTGGCTCGTGATCGCGGTTCTCGTGACCGGCACGATGCTGCTGCTTTCGCAGCGCTTTCTGGCAACGCCGGTGGACGAAGTCCGGCTGCAGGAATGGCGGCGCCGCTTCGTCCTGCTCGAGCTGATCACGGGGCTCACCTGGGCCCTCGCGGTCCAGAGCCTCGCCCTGGTGGAGGCGGGCACCAACGGCTTTGCGCTATTCGTGGTGCTGATCGTCACGGCCGTTACGGCAAGCCTTTCGGCGACGATCCCGCCCGCCGCCTATGCGGGCCTCGCGCCTTTGGCCGCGATCGCGATCATCATCGCGGCCTCCGAGCGCAACGTGAATGCGCTCATGCTGCTCGCCATGACCGGGACGGCGATCGCGTTCTTCCTCATGCTGGCGACCCGCCTCTATTCGAGCGCGCTCGCGACGATCCGGTCGCAGGCGGAGAAGGACGCGATGTTCGCCGAACTGGAACAGGCGAAGGCGAATTCGGACGAGGCCCGGCGGCGGGCCGAGGAGGCGAACCTCGCCAAATCGCGCTTCCTCGCCACCATGAGCCACGAGCTGCGCACGCCGCTGAACGCCATCTTAGGCTTCTCCGAAGTGATGAAGAACGAGGTGTTCGGCGCGCACGCGACCCCGTCCTACCGGGACTATTCG
>JAQGJZ010000418.1 GCA_028290385.1 Enterovirga sp. | reverse complement strand
CGCTTGCGGCCGCGATCCTGTTCGCGGCCGGCACGCTGCTGCTGCGGCCGATCGCCGACGTCACGCCCGTGGTCTCGACCGCCTGGCAGGTCGGGCTCGCCTGCCTGCCCATGATGCTGCTCGGGCTCGCCTTCGAACATGGCCGGATTGGACCGCTCACCTGGGACGGCACGGCCGCCCTCGCGTATATCGCGCTCGGCCCCACGGGCGCCTGCTATGTCGCCTGGTTCGCGGCGCTTCGGCGGATCCCGGCCGCGACCGCGGCGATCGGGACGCTGCTGGTGCCGATCATCGGCATTTTGTCGGCGAGCCTGCTCCTCGGCGAACCCCTCGGCCTGCGCGACCTCGTCGCGGCGGCCCTGACGCTCAGCGGCGTCGCGCTCGCCGTTCTCAGGCGCTGAGCCGCCGCTCCGGCTTCGCGCCAAGACTCCGTTCACCCTTGCACTGTCGAACCCTGCCGACCGGCGCAACCGAAGCCGCGCCCGATCGTAGCCTGTGCGAACGGAGACCATTTGGCATGACTTTGATTCGACACTTCCTCCACGACGACAGCGGCGCGACCGCGATCGAGTACGGCTTGATCGCAGCCCTGATCGCAGTCGTGATCATCGGCGCGCTCTCGACCATCGGCGGAAACCTGAACAGCAAGTTCACCACGATCGGCACGGCGCTGAACGCCACCCGCTGACGCCCCCCTGCGTCGCAAATCCGCTTGACCGGTCGAACCCGAGGGCGTACGCCCATGGGGTTCGACCGGAGGGGCACGTGCCCGCAATTCTTATCGTATCGGGGGCGCCATCGACGGAGCGGGTCTGACCCGTTTTATCCGGTTGGTGGCGCATGCAGGGTCCTTCGGGGCCCTTTTTTATTGCTCCGAGCGAGGCGCGAGGAAGGGAAACAGGAGCGGCAGATGAGCGAGTACATGACCGGGGCCGAGATGGTGGTCCGTGCCCTCCGTGATCAGGGCGTCGACCACGTCTTCGGATACCCGGGCGGGGCCGTCCTTCCGATTTACGACGCGCTCTTCCACGAGCCGGCGCTCACGCACGTCCTCGTCCGCCACGAGCAGGGCGCGGTTCACGCCGCCGAGGGCTATGCCCGCTCCTCGGGCAAGGTCGGCTGCGTTCTGGTGACCTCGGGTCCCGGCGCCACCAACGCCGTCACGGGCCTTGCCGACGCCATGATGGATTCCATCCCGCTCGTCTGCATCACGGGCCAGGTCCCGACGCACCTCATCGGCACCGACGCGTTCCAGGAATGCGACACGGTCGGCATCACGCGCCATTGCACGAAGCACAACTACCTCGTGAAATCGATCGAGGACCTGCCGCGCATCCTGCACGAGGCGTTCTTCGTCGCGACGCATGGCCGCCCGGGCCCGGTCGTCATCGACCTGCCGAAGGACGTGCAGTTCAAGTCCGGCCAGTACGAGCGCCCCGGCGACAACCAGCACAAGACTTACCGGCCGGCCGTCGAGGGCGACGCGTCCAAGATCCGCGCCGCGGTCGAAATGATGGCCCGCGCCAAGCGGCCGATCTTCTATACGGGCGGCGGCGTCATCAATGCCGGGCCGCGGGCCTCGGCCGCGCTCCGCGAGCTCGTGCGCCTGACGGGCTATCCGGTCACCTCGACCCTGATGGGCCTCGGCGCCTTTCCGGCCTCCGACCCGGCCTTCCTGGGCATGCTCGGCATGCACGGGACCTACGAGGCCAACCACGCCATGCACGATTGCGACGTCATGATCGCGATCGGGGCGCGGTTCGACGACCGCATCACGGGCCGGCTGGACGCCTTCTCGCCGGGCTCCAAGAAGATCCACGTCGACATCGACCCGTCCTCGATATCGAAGAACGTAAAGGCCGATATCGGCATCGTGGGCGACTGCACCAATGTGCTGGAGGAGATGCTGCGCGTCTGGCGCGAGTTGTCGCCCCAGCTCGATCGGCCCGCGCACAAGGAGTGGTGGAAGAGCATCGAGGGCTGGCGCGGCCGCGACTGCCTCGCCTACCGGCCCTCGTCCGAGATCATCAAGCCGCAGTATGCCATCCAGCGGCTCTACGAGCTGACGAAGGATCGCGAGACCTACGTCACGACGGAGGTGGGCCAGCACCAGATGTGGGCGGCGCAGTTCTTCAAGTTCGACGAGCCGAACCGCTGGATGACGAGCGGCGGCCTGGGCACGATGGGCTACGGCCTGCCGGCCGCAATCGGAACGCAGCTCGCCCATCCGGGCGCGCTCGTGATCGACATCGCGGGCGAGGCCTCGATCCTGATGAACATGCAGGAGATGTCGACCGCCGTGCAGTACCGCTTGCCGGTCAAGATCTTCATCCTGAACAACGAGTACATGGGCATGGTGCGCCAGTGGCAGGAGCTGCTGCATGGCGGGCGCTATTCGCAGAGCTATTCGGAATCGCTGCCGGACTTCGTGAAGCTCGCGGACGCCTATGGCGGCGTCGGCATGCGCTGCCAGGATCCGGCCAAGCTCGACGACGCGATCCGTGAGATGCTCACCGTGACGGACCGGCCGGTGATCTTCGATTGCCTCGTCGACAAGACCGAGAACTGCTTCCCGATGATCCCGTCGGGCAAGGCCCATAACGAGATGATCCTCAACGACTATCTCGGCGAGACGGGCGCGGAGGATCTGGGCTCGATCATCACCGAGGAAGGCAAGCTCCTCGTCTGACGGGTGGGGCGCGGCGGGACCGCCGCGCTCAACCGTCCCCGAGGATGAACTGGCAGGCGCGGCGGAAGCTTTTTCCGCCCGCCCCGGTCTGCACGCCGGTCAGAAAGCCGCCGCGGCCGCTGACGTCGCCCGCATAGCGCGCCTCGTAGCCCGGCCCCTTCCCGGCAAGGCTCAGCTTCCCGCCCCCGAGCGTGCCCCTTCCGGTTTCGCGTCCGGAGCCGATCCGGATCTCGTAGCTGCCGCGCCCTGCCCCGATCGTGGCGGTGCCGCTTGCCCGCACGGGGCCCGCGCCGCCCGCCGCGTCACAGGCGAGAACGACCGGATAGGTGCCGTCCGCGCGCTGGGCCTGCGCCGCCGCGCCACCCATGGCCAGGGCTGCCGCCGCGAGCGCAAAAACCAGCACGGTCCTGCCGCTGTGGCGATGGCTCCCTCCGCGTTTTGCAGCTTGCCAGCCGGAGCAGGCAGGCGTTTCTGAGATCGCGGGAGGCACTGAACGGACCATGACAACTCCTCTGTCCCGGGCTGAGGCTTTTTGCGAGCGGTTCGGCATCGCGGTGCCGATCCTGCTCGCCCCGATGGCGGGCGCCTGCCCGCCCGCGCTCGCAGCCGCCGTGGCCAATGCCGGCGGCATGGGCTCCGCCGGCGCACTCCTCATGTCCCCGGATGATATCGCCGCCTGGATGCGGGAGTTCCGGGCGGGAAGCAACGGCGCGGTGCAGCTGAACCTCTGGATCCCGGACGCCCCGCCCGAGCGCAACCCCGCGCACGAGGCGGCCGTGCGGGAGTTCCTGGGCGGCTGGGGCCCGCCGGTGCCGCCTTCGGCCGGGGATGCGCCCCTGAAGGACTTCGACGCCCAATGCGAGGCGCTGCTCGCTGCCGGGCCGCGCGCCGTGTCCTCGATCATGGGCCTTTATCCGCCGGATTTCGTGTCCCGCCTGAAGGCGCGCGGCATCGCCTGGTTCGCGGTCGCCACCACGGTTGCGGAGGCGGTCGCGGCCGAGGCCGCCGGCGCGGACGTCGTGGTCGCGCAGGGCAGCGAGTCAGGCGGGCATCGCGGCGCCTTCGACGCCGCGGAGGCCGAACGGCGCGCTGTCGGGCTCTTTTCGCTCCTGCCCGCGGTCGCGGATGCGGTGCGGATCCCGGTGGTCGCGACCGGCGGCATCGCGGATGGGCGGGG
>JAQGJZ010000382.1 GCA_028290385.1 Enterovirga sp. | reverse complement strand
GGAATCCGGCGAACCACCAGCCGCTGACGCCGCTGCAATTTCTCGAGCGGGCGGCCCACACGTTTCCTGACCGCACGGCCATCATCCATGGCGGGCTGCGCCGGTCCTATGCCGAGTTCTACGCCCGGACGCGGCGGCTCGCCTCGGCGCTCGCGAAGCGGGGGATCGGCCGCGGCGACACGGTCGCGGTGGTGCTCGCCAACACGCCGGCCATGCTCGAGAGCCATTACGGCGTGCCCATGTGCGGGGCGGTGCTGAACACGCTGAACACGCGGCTCGACGCTGCCACGGTCGCGTTCGCGCTGGACCACGGCGAGGCCAAGGTCCTGATCACCGACCGCGAGTTCGCCCCCGTCGTGAAGGCCGCGCTGGCCTCCGCGTCGGTGAAGCCGCTGGTGGTCGACTACGACGATCCGGAATTCGACGGCCCCGGCGAGGTGCTCGGCGATCTCGATTACGAGGCGCTGCTGGCGGAGGGCGATCCCGCCTTTGCCTGGCAGCCGCCCCGCGACGAATGGGACGCGATCGCGCTCAACTACACGTCGGGCACCACGGGCGACCCGAAGGGCGTCGTCTACCATCACCGCGGCGCGTATCTGACCGCGGTCGGCAACGTGCTGTCGGCCGCGATGGGCCGGCATCCGGTTTATCTCTGGACGCTGCCGATGTTCCACTGCAACGGCTGGTGCTTCCCCTGGACCATCTCGGTCCTCGCCGGGACGCATGTGTGCCTGCGCTGGGTTCGGGCAAAGGCGATGTACGACGCCATTGCGGATCACGGCGTCACGCATCTCTGCGGCGCGCCCATCGTCATGTCGACGCTGCTGAACGCGCCCGCCGCCGACCGGCGCGCGCTGCCGCACCGGGTGGAGTTCATCACGGCCGCCGCGCCGCCGCCCGAGGCGGTCCTCGCCGCGATGGCGAGCGCGGGGTTCAACGTCACGCACGTGTATGGGCTGACGGAAACCTACGGTCCGGCCGTCGTGAACGAGTGGCAGGGCGGATGGGATGCGCTGCCCGAGGGCGAGCAGGCGGCTCTGAAGTCCCGCCAGGGCGTCCGCTATGTGCCGCTCGACGCGTTGGACGTGCTCGATCCCGAGACGATGGCGCCCGTTCCCGCGGATGGGGCGACGCTCGGCGAGGTCATGTTCCGCGGCAACGTCGTGATGAAGGGCTACCTGAAGAACCCGAGCGCGAGCGCCGCGGCGTTCGCGGGCGGCTGGTTCCACTCGGGCGATCTCGGGGTGAAGCACCCGGATGGCTATGTGCAGCTGAAGGACCGCTCGAAGGACATCATCATCTCGGGCGGCGAGAACATCTCGTCCATCGAGGTGGAGGAGGCGTTGTACAAGCACCCGGCCGTGCAGGCCGCCGCCGTGGTGGCGAAGCCGGACGAGAAATGGGGCGAGACGCCGGTCGCCTTTGTCGAGCTGAAACCTTCGGAGATGGTTTCCGCCGAGGAAATTGTGGCCTGGTGCCGCGCCAACCTCGCGCATTACAAGGCGCCCAGGCACGTGGTCTTCGTCGAGCTGCCGAAAACCTCGACGGGAAAAATCCAGAAATTCCGCCTGCGGGAGATGGCCCGGCAGGTCTGACCCGCCATGAAATCCGCCGCCCCTCCTCGAGGCGGCGGATCTCAGGATTGGCGGCGCGACGTCAGTGCGTCGTCCGCTTCAGGCGATAGATTTCATCCTTGAGCTGCAGTTTGCGCCGTTTCAGCTCGGCGAGCCGGGCCGAATCGGTGGAGGGGCGTCCGGTGACATCGTGGAGCTCGCGCTCCAGCGCTTCGTGTTTGCGCTCGAGCTCGGACAGATGGTTCTGCAGCGGCATCTATGTCTCCTCACCTGTTGCGGGGGCCCCAAGCTTTCTCTTGATTCGTGGCAAACCCGTGGCATGAGGCCGCAGGTTGACGGGCCGCGCGCCTTGCTGCGATGCCCGCTCGGCAGCATAGTGGCGACAGCCTTCGGGCGCTACAACTGCGACGCTCGGGAGCCGGATGGTGCTGGAACAGGACGATGATCCTTTGGCCGCGATGCGATCGGAGCTGTCGCGGCTGAAGCAGGAGCATCGGGATCTGGATTCCGCCATCGATGCCCTCGATGCGATGAATGGCGGCGATCAGCTCCAGGTGCAGCGCCTCAAGAAGCGCAAGCTCATCCTGAAGGACCGGATCTCGTTCATCGAGGACGAGCTGACGCCCGACATCATCGCCTGACGGGGGCGGATTGTGTGCGCGGGTAGTGGCCAAAGCGGCTTGCCGTCCCCTGTGCGCTCCTCTAAGCCGCCCTCTTTCGAGCCGGGCGTGCCCGGGAGACCGGAGCGGGGCATGAACGCGGGTGCGCCACCCGTCGCGATCATCATGGGCAGCCAGTCCGATTGGGCCACGATGCGGCACGCCGCGGAGACCCTGGACGCGCTCGGGATCGCGCATGACGACCGGATCGTCTCGGCCCATCGCACGCCCGATCGGCTGTTCTCCTTCGCCAAGGGCGCGCGCGCGGCCGGCTTCAAGGTAATCGTCGCGGGTGCAGGCGGAGCCGCCCACCTGCCCGGCATGGCCGCGTCCATGACGACGCTGCCCGTGCTCGGCGTTCCGGTGGAGTCGAAGGCGCTCTCCGGGCAGGACAGCCTTCTGTCCATCGTGCAGATGCCCGCCGGGGTGCCGGTCGGGACGCTCGCGATCGGGCGGGCCGGGGCCGTCAATGCGGCGCTGCTCGCGGCCTCGATCCTGGCCCTCGAGGACGAGGCCCTGTCGGAGCGGCTCACGGCGTGGCGGCAGGCCCGCACGGACGAGGTGGCGGACCGGCCGCGTGACGATGCTTGATCGGGTCGCGCCTGGCGCCACGGTTGGAATCCTGGGCGGTGGCCAGCTCGGCCGCATGCTGGCCCTGGCCGCCGCCAATCTCGGCTTGAAGTCGCACATCTTCTGCCCGGATCCGCACAGCCCGGCCTTCGACGTCTCGGCCCGCCACAGCGTCGCCGATTACGAGGACGAGGCGGCCCTGCGCGCCTTTGCCGGCGCGGTGGACGTCGTCACCTACGAGTTCGAGAACGTGCCGGCCCGCACGGCCGAGATCATCGAATCCGTCCGGCCGCTCCATCCCGGGGCCAAGGCGCTCGCGACCGCGCAGGACCGCCTGGCCGAAAAGACCTTTGTCGCCGGGCTCGGCATTCCGACCGCGCCGTTCCGGGCCGTCCGCAGCGAGGCCGAGTTGGCGCGCGCGCTGGAGGAGCTCGGCGGGCCCGCCATCCTCAAGACGCGCCGTTTCGGCTACGACGGCAAGGGCCAGGTCAGAATTCGGCCCGGCGACTCGGTTGCCGAAGCCTGGGCCCAGCTCGGCGGCGCGCCCGCCATCTTGGAAGGCTTCGTCCCGTTCAGCCGCGAGGTGTCCATCGTGGCCGCGCGCGGGCGCGACGGTTCGTTCGCGGCCTACGATGCGTGCTGGAACGAGCACCGCGACGGCATTCTCCACCTCACCAGGGTGCCGGCGCACCTGGCGGCCGCCACGGAGCAGGCTGCGGTGGCGGCGGCGCAGCGCATCACCGAGGCGCTCGGCTATGTCGGCGTGATCGCGGTCGAGATGTTCGTGCTCGGCGAAGGCGAGGGCGCAACGGTCGCCGTGAACGAGATCGCGCCGCGCGTCCATAACTCCGGGCACTGGACCAGCGAGGGCGCACAAACCTCGCAGTTCGAGCAGCATATTCGGGCGATCTGCGGCTGGCCCCTGGGCGCAACGGGCAGTACGGGCCGGGTCGAGATGCGCAACCTGATCGGCAGCGAGATCGAGGCCTGGCCGGAGATTCTCGGCACCCCCGGCGCGCATCTTCACCATTACGGAAAGGCGAAGGCGCGCCCCGGCCGGAAGATGGGACACGTCACCACGGTGCACCGCAAATCCGAGTGAAAAGAACGGGCATTCTGGTTCTGGACAGCGCAAGTTCGGTCTGATAACCGGGCGCCCTTCGGCGGAGGCGTGCGCAGGGGTGCCCTCGGCCGTTTCCGATATTGATGCTGAATTGACAGCGACTAGGGTTCGAGGAGCACGCGTGCAGATTCTCGTTCGCGAAAACAACGTCGACCAGGCGCTTCGCGCGCTGAAGAAGAAGATGCAGCGCGAGGGCATCTTCCGCGAGATGAAGCTCCGGGGCCATTACGAGAAGCCGTCGGAGAAGAAGGCGCGCGAGAAGGCCGAGGCCGTTCGCCGTGCCCGCAAGCTCATCCGCAAGCGCATGCAACGCGAAGGCCTGCTGCCGTCCAAGCCGAAGGCCCCGCCGCGCGGCGGTGCACGTCCGGGCCGTCCCGGCGAGGTGCGTCCGACGGCGCCGCGTCCCGTCGCCGCGGTCGCTGCCGCAGCGGTCTAAATCTTTCAGTCTTTCCTAACCACGAGCCGACACCTTCCGGCCGGCGGACGGGAGTTCAAGTTTATGGTTGCGTGGGGACGGGGTTTCGGGATTGCAGGCCTGGCTGCCATGACGGCGGCCCTGGGGGCGTGCAACACCGTCGGGCAGAGCCCGCGCGGGCCGCAGGTGGCGGTCGTCGAGGAAGACAAGGCGACCGCGACGGTCAACATCGAGTCGCTGTCGGATGTGGTTCAGCGCAACCCGAACGATGCAAGCGCCCTGAACACCCGCGGCGCCGCCCTGGCCCGGGTCGGGCGCTATAGCGACGCCATCGCCGACTTCAACAAGGCGCTGACAATCGATCCGAACAACGCGCCGGCGTTCACGAACCGTGGGCTCGCCCACCGGCAGACCGGTCGGGGCGACGCGGCGTTCGCGGATTTCAGCAAGGCGGTCGAGGCGGACCCGAATTACGGGCCGGCCTATATCGGTCGGGCCAATCTTCTGCGCGCCCAGAACAACTACGAAGCGGCGCTGGCCGATCTCAGCCAGGCGATCCGGCTGACGCCGGAATCGGCCGAGGCGCTGCATGCGCGCGGGCTCGTGTACCAGAAGATGGAGCGGCATCGCGAGGCGATCATCGACTTCGACGCCGCGATCGACCGCAACGCTTACGTGGCGGCGCCCTACGAGGCGCGCGGCCAGAGCCTGATCGCGACGCGCCAGTACGACAAGGCGGTCGAGGACTTCAACGCGGCCCTCAACGTCAACAACAAGGACGCCAGCGCCTGGGCGTGGCGCGGCCTCGCGCTCGAGCGCAGCGGCAAGCGGCAGGAGGCGCTCGAGAGCTATACGCGGGCGACCTCGATCGAGCCGAACAACAGTGTCGCCAAGCAGGGCCTCGGGCGGCTGCAGGGCGGCATCGCCTCGCTCAGCCCCTTCCGCTGAGGGGCTCGGCCTGAGGGTCCGCCTGGGGCTTGGCCTCGGGCGGAAGCCTCGCCTCGATTGCGTCCAGGAAGCTGCGGACGGCATCGATGCCGCCGCTTTCCAGCACGGAGACGTGATCGACGCCCGGCAGCCGAAGATAGCGCTTCGGCTCCTTCGCGGCCTTGAACAGCAGCTCCGAGAGCGCGATCGGGACCACCGCGTCCGCCTCGCCGTGCATCATCAGAAGCGGGACCCCGATGTCGCCGATCAGGTCGACGGAGCGGAACTGGTCCCGCATCAGCA
>JAQGJZ010000095.1 GCA_028290385.1 Enterovirga sp. | reverse complement strand
AACAACGGCGAGGTCGCTGCCATCATGGGGCCGAACGGCTCCGGCAAGTCGACGCTGTCCTATGTGATCGCCGGCAAGGAGGACTACGAGGTCCTCGACGGCGAGATCGTCCTGGACGGGCAGAACCTGCTCGAGCTGGGGCCCGACGAGCGCGCCGCCGCAGGCGTGTTCCTGGCGTTCCAGTATCCGCTGGAGATCCCGGGCGTCGGCACGATGACCTTCCTGAAGGCGGCCCTGAACGCCCAGCGCAAGGCGCGCGGCGAGGCTGAGCTGACCACGCCCGAGCTGATCAAGCGCGTGAACGCGGCTGGCGAGAAGCTTGAAATCAAGCGCGACTTCCTGAAGCGCGCCCTCAATGTCGGCTTCTCGGGCGGCGAGAAGAAGCGCATGGAAATCCTGCAGATGGCTCTCCTGGAGCCGAAGTTCTGCATCCTCGACGAGACCGATTCCGGCCTCGACATCGACGCGCTGCGGATCGTCTCCGAGGGCGTCAACGCGCTCCGCGCCGCGGACCGCTCCTTCCTGGTGATCACGCACTATCAGCGGCTGCTGAACCACATCGTGCCGGACACCGTGCACGTGATGTCGGCCGGCCAGATCGTGAAGTCGGGCGGCAAGGAGCTCGCGCTCGAGCTCGAGGCGAACGGCTATGCCGATTACCGCCAGCAGCCGCAGGCGGCCTAAGCCATGGCCGATATCACCGTCATGAAGACGCCGGCCGAGACCGGCATCGCCCAGCTGTTCGACCGGCTGAAGGGCTCGCTCCCGGGCGACATCTCCGTCCGCGAAAGCGCGATGGCCGGCTTCGCCGAGCGCGGCCTGCCGCACCGGCGCGTCGAGGAGTTCAAGTACACCGATCTTCGCGCGCTGATGCGCGAGGCGGCCCCGCTGGCGGACAAGCCGAGCCCGGCCGATCTCGCGGTCGCGTTCAACCACGCCAAGGCCTTCACGGGCCTGTCGGCGGCCCGCCTGACGATCGTCAACGGGTACGTCGCGACCGAGCTGTCGGAGGCTGCGGCCTTCCCGGTCGGCGTCGAGGTGATGCCGATGAACCAGGCCCTCGCCGGCGGGCACGGCCTGCTGCGTGCGGTCGGGGCCGTCGCGATCGCCCGGGACAACCCGGTCTACCAGCTCAACACGGCCTTCATGACCGACGGCGCGGTGATCCGCGTGCCGGCAGGGGCCGCGATCGAGCAACCGCTGCATCTGCGGTTCGTCAATTCGGGTCAGCAGGCCTTCGCGACCGCGAGCCGCGTGCTCGTGGTGGTGGAGGAGGGCGCCTCCGTCACGCTGCTCGAGTCGCACGAGGGGCCGGACGGGCTCGCCTACCAGCCGAACGACGTGATCGAGTTCGTGGTCGGCGATCGGGCCCAGGTCCGTCACGTCCGCCTGAACGCGGAGGGTCGCGAGGCGGTCGCGCTTTCGACGCTGACGGCGAAGCTCGGGGCCGAGGTCTCGTTCAACTCGATGAACGTGGTCACGGGCGCGCATGTTTCCCGCCACCAGGTGTTCCTCACCTTCGCGGGCGAGCACTCGCAGGCGCGCGTCGATGGCGCCTGCCTGCTCAACGGCCGCCAGCACGCCGACGCCACGCTGCTTGTCGACCACGCCGTGCCGCATTGCACGAGCCGCGAGCTCTACAAGACGGTTGTCGATGACGAGGCGACCGGCGTCTTCCAGGGCAAGATCGTCGTCCGCCCCCATGCGCAGAAGACCGATGGCGCCATGAAGTCGGACACGCTCCTGCTGTCGGACGGGGCGAGCATGAACAACAAGCCCGAGTTGGAGATCTTCGCGGACGACGTGGTCTGCGGCCACGGGGCGACCTGCGGCGCGCTGAACGAGGATCTGCTGTTCTACCTGCGCAGCCGCGGCCTGCCGGAGGCCGAGGCCGAGACCCTGCTGCTGCAGGCGTTCCTGGGTCAGGCGATCGAGACCGTCGAGAACGAGGCGGCTCGCGACGCCCTCATCGAGGTGGTCGAGGGCTGGCTGCGCGCCAGGCACTGAGGCGTGTCATTCCGGGGCGGCCGCCAGGCCGATCCCGGAACCCACGGCTGGGCGAAGGTCGGTCGTGAACGTGGATCCCGGGTTTCGCGCCGCGCCCCGGGACGACAGGAAGCGAACATGAACGCACCTTTTCCGCCGCCCTTCGACGTCGAGGCGATCCGGGCCGAGTTCCCGATCCTGGGGCAGACAGTCTACGGGAAGCCGCTCGTCTATCTCGACAGCGCGGCCTCGGCGCAGAAGCCGCGCGAGGTGATCGACGCCATGGTCTCCACCATGGAGACCGGCTACGCCAACGTGCATCGCGGCCTGCACTACATGGCGAACGCCGCGACGGATTCGTTCGAGGCGGCGCGCGAGAGCGTGCGCGCGTTCCTGAATGCCGGCTCGACCGACGAGATCGTGTTCACCAAGTCGGCGACGGAGGCCTACAACCTCGTCGCCAACAGCATGGGCCAGTCCATGATCGGCGAGGGTGACGAGATCATCCTGTCCATCATGGAGCACCATTCCAACATCATTCCCTGGCACTTCCTGCGCGAGCGCAAGGGCGCCGTGCTGCGCTGGGCGCCGGTCGACGACGAGGGCAATTTCCTCGTCGAGGAATTCGAGAAGCTGTTCTCGCCGCGCACCAAGCTCGTCGCGATCACGCATATGTCGAACGTGCTCGGCACCGTGACGCCGATCGCCGAGATCATCCGCATCGCGCATGCGCATGGCGTGCCGGTGCTGGTCGACGGGGCGCAGGGCGCCGTGCATCTCGACGTGGACGTGCGCGAGCTCGACGCCGATTTCTACATCTTCACCGGCCACAAGGTGTATGGGCCGACCGGCATCGGCGTGCTGTACGGCAAGCGCGAATGGCTGGAGCGGCTGCCGCCCTACCAGGGCGGTGGCGAGATGATCAAAACCGTCGCCTGCGGCGAGGTCACCTACGGCGACCCGCCGCACCGCTTCGAGGCCGGCACCCCGGCCATCGTGGAGGCCGTCGGCCTCGGCGCGGCGCTGCGCTTCATGGAGCGGGTCGGGCGGGCGAACATCCGGGCGCACGAGGAGCGGGTTTCCGCCTACGCGCATGAGCGGCTGTCGGCCATGAACTCGATCCGCATCATCGGGCAGGCGAAGGACAAGGGCCCCATCCTGTCCTTCGAGATGCAGGGCGCGCATGCGCACGACGTCGCAACCGTGATCGACCGGCAGGGCGTCGCGGTCCGGGCCGGCACGCATTGCGCCATGCCGCTGCTGGAGCGCTTCGGCGCGACCTCCACCTGCCGCGCCTCCTTCGGCCTCGACACCACGATGGAGGAGGTCGATAAGCTCGCCTAGGCGCTGGGCAAGGCTGAGGCGCTGTTCGGCTGATTGGCGAACGCGGACGTTCGCGACTATGTTCACGCCCACGGGCGTGAGGTGAACGCGTTATGGCCGTGGTGACGTGCGACCTGTAC
>JAQGJZ010000379.1 GCA_028290385.1 Enterovirga sp. | reverse complement strand
AGCTTCGTGTTGGCGCTCGGGTTCACCTCCGTGTCGATCGTCAGCCGGAAGGGCCGGGCGGGCGGATGGACGATCGTCAGCGATTGCGGCGTCGCCTCGTAGGCCTCCGGCGGCGCGGGCGCGTCGTCGATCTCGAGGCTGCGGAACATCAGCTCGTCGCCGTCGAGCACGAGCGGAGCGCCCGCCCGCCCGCCGGGATTCGGCCGCAGCGTCAAGACCGAGCGGATGCGCGTCGCGGTCGGGTCGAGGCGGATGTCGAGCTCGACCGTGTCGATCAGGTAGTCCGGGGGACGGTAATCCTCCAGACAGGTGATGGTCTGCGTGTCCGTGCGCACGTCCGGGCCTAGGCTCTCGAGGGTTGGTGCGTTATCGCCGAGCCGACGCTGCGCCGCAACGCGGGCGGCCCGCCTTCCGGAGCGTGTCGGGGACTTGCCGAGCATCTACGATTTCGAGGTGACGAGCGCACAGGGCGAGGCCGTGCGCCTCGATCGGTACCGCAACCGCGTCCTGCTGATCGTCAACACGGCGAGCTTCTGCGGTTTTACGCCGCAATATGCCGGGCTCATGGATCTGCACAGAAAGCTGGAGCCGGCCGGCCTCTCGGTTCTGGCCTTTCCGTGCAACCAGTTCGGCGGCCAGGAGCCCGGCGATGCGAGCGAGATCGGGACGTTCTGCCGGGTCGCCTACGACGTCACCTTCCCGGTCTTCGCCAAGCTCGACGTGAACGGGCCGAACACGCATCCCCTTTACGCGTTCCTCAAAGGGGCGCGGCCCGGCATCTTCGGAACCCGGAGCATCAAGTGGAACTTCACGAAGTTCCTCGTTGACCCGACGGGGCGTGTCGTGGCGCGGTTCGCGCCCCGCACCCGTCCGCGTGCGCTCGAGCCCGCCATCACCCGGCTTCTCGGCCCCAAGGCCCATCTCTGAAAGGGACAGACAATGCAATTTCTGCACACGATGGTTCGCGTGAAGGACCTCGACCAGTCGCTGAACTGGTATTGCAACACGCTCGGGCTCGTGGAAGTGCGCCGGATCGAGAATGAGGCCGGCCGCTTTACGCTGGTGTTCCTGGCGGCTCCGGACGACCTTGAGCGCGCGAAGCGCGACATGGCTCCCTGCGTCGAGCTGACCTACAACTGGGACCCCGAGGACTATGCGGGCGGGCGCAATTTCGGGCACCTCGCCTATGCGGTGGACGACATCTACGAGACCTGCCAGCGGCTGATGGATGCGGGCGTGACCATCAACCGGCCGCCGCGCGATGGCCGCATGGCCTTTATCAAGTCGCCGGACGGGATCTCGATCGAACTCCTGCACAAGAACGGCTCGAAGCAGCCGGCCGAGCCCTGGAGCTCGATGCCGAACACCGGCACCTGGTAGGCCGCTTCAGCCGGGCTCCGGCCCGGCCTCGCCGTCGGCTTCGAACTGCCCGTCGAGGAGCTTTTGGGCCTGACGGGCGATCCGGGCCGCGGCCATGTCCGCCCCGATCCCGATCGCTGCGCCCACCACGATATCGCTGAGAAAGTGGTGGGCCGTCGGCAGTTGCACGGCCGCGACGGCGGTCGCGGCCGCATAGGCCGGCAGGGCGGCCTCCGGCACGGTGCGGGCCAGGGCACACGCGACCGCAACGCTTCCGGCCGTGTGGCCGGACGGCATCGAATGCCACGGTCCCTCATCCGGCCCGAGCGGCTCGACCTGGTAGGTCCCCTCGTCGAGCAGCACGTTCGGCCGCGTGCGCGAGATCGTCTTCTTCACGGCCGTTTTTGCCGCGATCGCGATCCCGAGGGACAGCAGCATGTTTGCGCCTGCGGCGGCCGTACGCCCCCGGCCGCTAAGGAGGCCGAAGGCCAGCACGCCGGCCGAGAAGGCCACCAGCGGCGGCTGGTCGCCGAGTTCTCCGATGGCTCCAAGCGCCTGGATCACCGGGTGCCTGCGCTGGGTCGTGAGCTGCTCGGACAGGGCGATATCCGCCTCTTCGATGCCCGTCGGGGCATCGCTTTCGGGGTCCCACACAGGTTGGTCCATCAGGCCTTCTCGATGATCTGGCGCACGCGCAGGGCAAGCGCGTCGATGGAGAAGGGCTTGGTGATCATCTCCATACCCGGTTCGAGAAAGCCGGACGAGATCGTCGCGTTCTCGGCATAGCCCGTGATGAACAGGACCTTGAGGTCGCTCCGGCGCAAGCGGGCGGCATCCGCGAGTTGGCGCCCGTTCAGGCCGGGAAGCCCGATATCGGTGATCAGAAGGTCGATGCGCTCGTCAGACTCGAGCAGGCGCAAGCCGGCCGCGCCATCGCTCGCCTGGAGCGAGTGATAGCCGAGGTCGCCGAGCACCTCGATGATCAGCTCGCGCACCACGGGCTCGTCCTCGACCACCAGGATCGTCTCGCCGGAGGGCGACCAGGGGATCTCGGCCCGAGGCTTGCTGGCCTGAGCCGGCATCTGGGCGTCGTGCCGCGGGAGATAGAGCTTGACCATCGTGCCTTCGCCGAGCCCCGAATAGATCTTCACGTGCCCGTCCGACTGACGGGCGAAGCCGTAGATCATCGACAGGCCGAGGCCGGTCCCCTGGCCGATCGGCTTGGTGGTGAAGAACGGGTCGAACGCGCGCTGGATCACGTCCGGCGGCATGCCGGAGCCGGTATCGGTCACGGCGACGCAGACGTACTGCCCGGGCGACACCTCCGCATGCTGCGCCGCATAGGCCCGGTCGAGATGCGTGTTGCAGGTCTCGATCGTGAGCGTCCCGCCGGCGGTCATGGCATCGCGGGCGTTGATGGCGAGGTTCAGAAGGGCGTTCTCGAGCTGGTTCGGGTCGCACCGGGTGAGCCACAGCTCCTCCGCCGTGACGATCTCGAGCCTGATCTTCTCGCCCAGCGTCCGCCGCAGCAGGTCCTCCATGCCGGTCACGAGCTGGTTGGCGTGCACCGGTTTGGGGTCGAGCGGCTGCCGGCGCGAAAAGGCCAGCAGCCTGTGCGTGAGAGCCGCGGCACGGCTCGCGGACGAGATCGCCGCCTTGGCGTAGCGCTCCAGATTGTCCGTACGGCCCTGGGCGAGGCGGGTCTGGAGCAGGTCCAACGCGCCGACGACACCCGTGAGGAGGTTGTTGAAGTCGTGCGCGATGCCGCCCGTGAGCTGGCCCACGGCCTCCATCTTCTGGGCTTGGCGGAGCTGCTCCTCGGTCGCCTTGAGCGCCTCGGCCTGCTCCTTCTCACGCGTGACGTGCCGGCCGTTGGCGTAGACCACCTCGCTTTCGCAGGAGGCCGTCCAGGAGAACCAGCGCGGGCTGCCGGAGCGGTCGAGGAGCCGGTTCTCGAAGCTGGCCGCGGAGCGGTCGGCCGCGGCCGCGAGGCAGCGGCTCGTGGTCTCCACGTCGTCCCGGTGGACGAAATCCAGGAGCGGCCGGCCGATTGTCTCCCGCGCTTCGAAGCCCAGCAGTTCGGTCCAGGCCGGATTGACGGCCTGGAGCACCCCGTCGGTCCCAAGCACGACCAGGAGGTCGCGCGAGTTCTGCCAGATCCGATCGCGCTCGCGCGTTCGGGTCTCGACCATGCTCTCCAGCCGCTCGCTGAAGGCGCGCAACTCGGTCTCGGCGAGCTTGGTGTCGGTGATGTCGTAGATGACCCCGACATGGCGCAGGATCGCGGTGTCGCCATGCGACACGGCCTCGCTGCGCCGGGCGAGCCATTGCAGCGCCCCGGTGTCCGGGCGCCGGATCTCGAACTCGGCATGCGCGATCTGCCCGGGCGCCCGGCCGTCCATGTCCGGCCCGAACAAGGCGCCCCCGCAGGTCACCAGGGCGTTCACCAGGCTCACGGGAACGATCTTGGACGGCCTGAGGCCGAGCAGGCGGCAGAACTGCTCCGACACCTCCGCGGTGCCGTAGCCCGGAACGTATTCGAACGCGCCGACGCCGCCGGCCGATTGCGCGATGCGGAGGCGCTCCTCCGTCCGCTTCTGCTCCGTGATGTCCACCAGCACGCCCGCGAAGCGAAGCGGGCGCTCGTCCTTGTCGCGCAGGCAGCGGCCACGCGCCTGGATCCAGCGGACACCGCCATCCGGCGCCATCAGGCGGTACTCACGCGAAAACAGGTCCGCGCCTTCGAGAATACCGGCGACGCCGATCCTGATCCGAAGGCGATCGGCCGGGTGGATCCGCGCGAACAGGACCGAGGGATCGACACCCGCGGCGGCGTCCGCCGGGTCGAGGCCGTTCAGCACCGCGAAACGCGGGTCGGCATAGAGCCGCCCGCCGACGAGATCCCAGTCCCAAGTGCCGACGGCGCCGGCCGCCGCGAGCGCAAGCTGGAGCTGCTCAGCCGGCAGCTTCGACAAGCGTTCGAGGCCCGCTTCGGAGCCGCTGGCCACCGCCGGCCCTGTCTCGTCTCGGTTCGTCATCGCAGGCGATCAGGCACCCGCGTCCAGCCCAGCGACGCGCTCGATGAAGCTGCCGACGAGCAGCTTCATCGAGGCCAGCGAGGGCAGGTCCATCAGCATGGCGATGTAGCCGCGGATGTCCCGATCCTGGACGGAGAAGTTGATGTACAGGAACAGGACGGCGCCGCCGCGGCCGGGCTCGCCCGCGATCTGAAAGAGCTCGGGCCCGCGGCCCCGCAGCACTTCCGGCAGCGTCATGGTGAGCGATTGCTGCAGCATGTTCGCCATGGTGGCGAGGCATCCGTTCAGAATGATGTTCCCGGTTTCGGCCAACGCCTCTTCTTCCAAGTCGGCGAATTCCTCCGAGGCCACATTCGTACTCGTGACGGCGTGAACTAGTTCCAGGCTGCTCTTTTCCGGGAAGATGAGCATGGCGTGGCCGGAGAAGGCGCCCGTGAACCCCTGGTGCACGGCGACGAGCTGGGAATCCTCGCGCGTGCCGATCAGCTGGGCGGCGGTTTCGCGGTCGATGATCTCCACGGACGGAACCGAGAGGAGCACCTGAACGCCGATCATCTTCCGCAGGCTCGCGGCGGCCCGGCTCACACCGATATTGACGAGCTCGGTGAGAGCGTCGAGCTCCAGTTCGGTCAGTTCAAGCTCGGCCCCGCTCACGTGCTGAGCTTTCGCAGCCGCAACCCTGCGCCGGAGAGAAAGCCGCTCAGCCCCTCCTCGGTCACCGGCTTCGCGACAAAGGTCGCGTTCACGGCGCGCGCCCGCGCGATGATCTCGTCCTGGATGTTGGCGGAGATGATCGCGATGGGGAGCTCGGGGCGGGTCTCGCGCAGCTGGGCGGCCAGAGCCAGGCCGTCCTGGCCGGGCATGTTGAAGTCGATCAGCGCGACGTCGACGCGGCCCTGCGCGGCATGCGCCAGCGCGTCATCCGCGTTAGCGGCCTCCACGAGTTCCCATTCCGGCTTGAGTTGCTTGACGAGCTTCGAGGCGACGATCCGGGCGAGCCGGCTGTCGTCGACGATAAGAACGGTGGTCGGGGCCATGCAGATCCTCGAATTGACCCGGCCAAAAGCGATGGGCAGGGGTATGGGGGCAAACGGGCCGAGATGCCAGCCTTAAGCCGACCGAGGGTTGCCGGATGGCAGCTGTGGGGCGAGCCATTGCCCAACGAAAGGGTCCGGACACGTACCCCGGATCGGAGGTCGCACCGCGAGCAGAACCTGGACGACCGAGGTGTGCAGCCGGGTGCAGGCGGACCAGTCGACGATGGCCCCCGGCTCGGCGATGAGAAGGCTCAGCAGCGTTTCTGCATCCTCGACGGGGCAGGGCCCTTCAAGCAGGATGGCGCCGTGCTCGCCGCGGCGTACGGTCACTGCAGCACCTCCTCGAGATCGAGCACCAGCAGAATGCGGCCATCCCCCAGGACGGTCGTTCCGGCAAGTCCGGGGAGCCCCGAGAACACCCCGCCCAGCGGTCGGACCAGAGCTTCGAGCCGTCCGGCCACGCCATCCACGACAAGCCCGACAGCTTCCCCCGCGACCGTGACCACGAGCATGTCGACCTCGCGCCCCGCCTCCCGCTCGGGGCCGGCGCCCAGCCGTTCGGTAAGCGACAGCACCGGGATGGTGCGGTCGCGCCATGTGACCGCGCGCCGGCTCTTCAACTTCGTGATCCGTCTGCGCTCGACGCGCTGCAGCTCGACCACGGCGTCAACGGGGATCCCCCAGGTCTCGGCCCCCGCCCGCACGCTCACCAGCGACGTCAGCATCATGGTCTGAGGCAAGGAGATCCGGATGGTGGTGCCGCGGCCCACGCGGCTGTCCACCTCCACGCGTCCGCCGAGGCGCTGCGCCCCGACCCTGACGGCATCCATCCCGACGCCCCGGCCCGAAAGGTCGTTCACGGCAGCCGCCGTCGAGAAGCCCGGCGCAAAGATCAGGTCGAGCGCCTCGGGATCCCCCAGCGTCTGCGCCGCCTCGGGCGTGATCAGCCTGCGCTGCAACGCCGTTCGCTTGATCGCGGCGGGATCGATCCCCCGTCCGTCGTCGGAAACCGTGATGATGATGCGGTCGCGCTCGGTCCGTGCGGCAAGCTCCACTCTGCCGCGGGCAGGCTTGCCCGCCGCGGCGCGATCCTCCGGCCGTTCCAGCCCGTGATCCATCGCGTTGCGCAAGACGTGGAGCAGCAGCTCGAACAGGCTGTCGGCGATCGCCCGGTCGGCCTCGGTCTCCTCTCCCGCGACCTCGAAGGCGATGTCCTTGCCGAGCTGGGCCGCGATCTCACGCACAGGGCGGCCGAAGCGCCGGAAGACGCCCGAGAGCGGAACCAGGCGGATGCCCATCACCGAGCGGTGGAGCTCGCCCGCGAGCCGGCCGATCGCGGCCTCGCTGTCCCGCAGCCGCTGCAGAAACGCACCATCCTCCGCGCCCACCTCGGCTTGCGCCACGAGATGCGCGAGGGCGTTGCGCGCCACGGTCAACTCCGAAGCGAGGTTGGCCAGCGAATCCAGCCGCTCCGCATCCACGCGCACGTGCCGCGATCCTGTCCCGGCAGGGCTGGCTGCCGGCTCCGGCTGCGGGGCGGCGGCGGGAGGTTCGAGCACGCTCGCGATCAGGCCCAGCCCGTCCGCGACACCTGCCTCGGCCGCCTCCCGAAGCGTGTCCGAGCCCGCGACGAGCCCCTCGTGACGAAGCGCGTTGGCGACGCTGAGCAGTGCCGCCCGTTCGACGCCCGCCCGCACCGCCGCGGGATGATCCTCCCGCAGGAGCGTCTGCTGCTCGGCGATGATGCTCCGTGCGAGGGAGCCGATGACCGTCTCGCCGTCCCCGGCAGGCGGGACGGCCGCGACCTCGACGAGCTCGACCTGGTCGGCCACCAGCCGGAATAGTGGCGCGACCTCGTCGCGAGGGCTCGCGGACACGGCCAGCATGACGAGGTTGCAGCTGAACGGGTCCAGCCGCTCTGGCGCCGGCCAGGGCGCCCGGGTCGCGAGTTCGACGGCCGCGAGGTTCGGCACGCGGGCCAGGGCCGCGAGCGGGTCGTCGCCGTTCAGAAAACAATCGGCGTTCGGCGCGTAGCGGATCGCCGTCAGCACGCCCCCGTCACCGCCCGCACCGGCGGCTAGCCGAGGCGCCCGGGAGGCGATCTCGCGCGCCCAGGCCGGCGCCTCCCCGGGACCAGCCTCGTGGCTGGCGACGGCGCTTCCCGGGATGAACGCCCGCAGCTCCTCGGCGAGTTCGGTCGCCTGCCGTGCGGCTTCATCGGGGAGCGCCCCCGCGGTTTCGATCGCCGACACCCAGGCCGCCACCCGGTCCAGCGCGCCGAGGCAGGCATCGACGATGAGCCCCGAAAAGGCGAGGCCGCCCGAGCGGATCACCGAGAGCAGATCCTCCGCCGCATGGAGGGCGAACGCCATCGGTCCGAGGTCCAGGAGGCCCGCCGACCCCTTCAGCGTGTGGAACGACCGAAAGACGCTCTCGATCCGGCTCGCATCAGCGGGATCCTTCTCCAGCGCGATGAGGTCGTCCGTGGCCGCCTCGATGAGCTCGCGCGCTTCGGCGAGAAACGGCTCGATCAGATCGTTCACGGCCGCCATCCGGTCAGGATCGCGACATGCGCCACGAGGTCGGCTTCGGCGACCGGCTTCACGAGGTAGTAATTGGCTCCGGCGAGCCGGGCGGCCTGCTTGTCCTGCGCGCCCGCCTCGGTCGAGGTGACGAGGGCGGGGAGTGCGCCGATCGGCCCCGGCCGGGCCCGCATGTCGGCCAGAAAGGTGATCCCGTCCATTTTCGGCATGTTCACGTCGACGATCACGAGGCCGTACGGCGCGACGAGCAGCTTCTCGATCGCCTCGAGCCCGTTCCACGCCTCGTCCACGCTGAAGCCGGCCCGCTCCAGCACGGCGCGGTAGTACCGGCGGACGAGATTGGAATCGTCCACCACCAGGATCCTGGGTGACGGCGCGTCAGGCATTTCGAACACCTCCGGGCCGTCGGTAGACGATGGCATCGCTGAAGCGGCTGACCTCGAACAGCGGCGAGATACGGCTCATGGATTCCGTGTGGCCGAGACACACGAAGCCGCCGGGGAGCAGGCTCTCGTAGATGTTCTCGGCGGCGACGCGGCGGGACGCGTCGTCGAAATAGATCAGCACGTTGCGGCAGAACACGATGTCGAAGCGTCCCTGCAAGGCCATCGCGGCCGCGTCTATCAGGTTGATGGGGTCAAACCGAACGGAGCTGCGCAGGTCCTTGATGATGCGGTAGCGGCCGGGCCCCACGGT
>JAQGJZ010000093.1 GCA_028290385.1 Enterovirga sp. | reverse complement strand
GGCGGGGGGCGCACGTTGTTTGCTGCGGAACTCGCCAGGCATTTGACGGCGGAAGGCCCGCTATCCCGGGACGCGCTGGAGCAGACCCAGACGGCAGTCGCCTGGGCCACGAACAGCGAGCAGGTGCCTTGGCTGTTCTCGTCTGAAAGGGCGGCTTCGGCCGAGGCGGCGGCGCCTTCGGCCGGCCCCGCGGCCAAGACCGCATCCGCATCGCGCGAACAAAGCGCCGCAGTTCGGCCCGAGCCGCCCCCCGTAATGCCGGCTGCACCCAAGCCGAGTGCAGCGACGTCAGCGACCGTGGCGTTGCCGCCGCCCGCCGAACCGAAGCCGGTCCCCGCCCCGTCCGCGCCCGCCCCGATGCCGGCGCCCTCCGCCGCATCGGCCGAAGCGGAGCGTCCGAAACCACCGGCTGCCGCACCTGCACAGCAGATCGCGGCCCTTCCGGCCAAACCCGACCCGGCGCCGCCCAAGCCCGCGGTCAAACCCCTGCCCTATTCTTCATCCGACGAGCGCCTGCGCGCGGAGCTCTCCGCCGCGATCGACAAAAACCCCGAAGATCTCGCCGCGCTGTATTCGCGCGGACAGTTGCTCGCTCTGCATTACGACTTCCCCGCCGCCTTGGCGGATTTCGACCGGGTGATCCAGCTCAACCCGACCGACGTCGAGGCGCTGAACAACAGCTGCTGGGTTCGGGCGATCGTGGCGGAGGTCGACCGAGCGCTGGCCGATTGCAATACCGCCCTGAAGCTGCGCCCCGGCTTCCTGGACGCACTGGATAGCCGCGGGCTCCTGTACCTGAAGATCGGACTGCCCAAGCGCGCCGCCGCCGATTACGAGGCGGCGCTGCGGATCAACAAGGGCTATGCCTCCGCTTTGTTCGGTTTGAGCTTGGCCCAGAAACGCCTCGGCGACGCGAAGCGCGCTGAGGCCAACCGAAAGACCGCCATCGCGTCCAATCCGGAAGTTGAGGGAGAGTTTGAGCGCCTTGGACTGAGGTAGCTCTTGCTCACGTGCGCCCCAACACACACGATGCTTGACGTAGTGCTACGTCTTTGAGGGCTCGTTTTTGGGCAGATAACGACAGGAGATTGACATGCGTTTGGTCGCACATCGCTCAAACTGGATCTGCGGGGCGGCAACGATCGGCCTCGTCTCGCTCCTGCTTGGAACAACCGCCCAGGCCCAGGCGCCCATGCCGTCGGAGGCCGACATCGTCACGGCGCTGACGCCGAAGCCGGTGACACGAAGCCTGTCCGTCGGCGCCCAGACGAGTGCCACGAGCGAGGCGGACCAGGCCTTCGTCCGGGAGATCCAGAACCGGCGCACACGGTCCCTGTCCACCGGCGACCGGGCCAAGCTCGCCACCATCACCAGCGCCAAGCCCAAGATCGATCTGGATATCCCGTTCGAATACAATTCCAGCAAGATCGGGGACAGCGCGCGCCCGGCCGTAGATCGTCTCGGGGCAGCCCTCGCGCACCCGCAGATCAAGGGAAGCACCTTCCTGATCGCGGGCCACACGGACGCAAAGGGAGGCGAGAGCTACAATCAGGGGCTGTCCGAGCGGCGCGCCGAAGCCGTGCGGCGCTACATCGTCGAGAAGTATCACCTCGCCCCGAACACGCTGATCAGCGTGGGCTATGGCAAGACCCGGCTCAAGAACACGAACGAGCCGCTGGCCGACGAAAACCGCCGCGTCGAAGTCACGAATGCGGTCGATGCCAAAACCGCGGCGCGGTGATCGCCGCGGATCGGCGCTGGGCGTGGCTGGGGCGGCCGCCATGGCCACCTCGGCCGCACTGGCTCAGTCGGCCGCGCCGGGGCGAGGCGCCCTGCCGCCGACGGCTCCGGCCGGCAAGGCGTGCTTTACGGAGAACGTTCGCCTGACGGGCTACGTCGTCCCGCGCGGGCAAACGGGCGTGGCCTTCCCGATGGAGGGCTACCGCATCTCCGAGGTGCTGGTCGCGGAGGGTGCGGCCGTCGCGGCCAACCAGGAGCTGGTCCGGCTCGTTCGGCTGGGCGGAGATCCCGGAAGCGCGCCGAATGCCGGGACGCCGCCGCCCGTGAGCCTGCGCGCGCCCGCGGCCGGCAAGGTGACGCAGAGCTCGGCCCGTGTCGGCGCCCTCACGCTCCCCGGCACGGCGCCGCTGATGCTCATCATGACCGACGCCGCGCCCGATGCGCTCGTCGACGTGCCGAGCCCCTACGCCAACCGGATCGCGGCCGGCACCGCGGCTCGCATCCTCCGCGACGACGAGCGCGACATCCCGGCCACCGTTCGGGTGCCCGCGACCAGCATCGACCCGAAGACGCAGTTCGGCCGCGCGCGGCTCGAGCCCGCTTCGGGCGCGCTGGCGCTCGGCGGTTTCGTGCGGGCGATCATCGATATCGGGCGCACCTGCGGCGTCGCGGTTCCGCGCTCCGCCATTGCCCGCAACAACGACATGACGAGCGTCGAAGTCGTGCGGGGCGGAACCGTCGAGTCGCGCCGCGTCAGGCTGGGCTTGTCGGACGAGGACATGGTCGAGGTCCGCGAGGGGCTGAGCGAAGGCGAGCAGATCGTGCTCAATGCCGGCCTCGGTGCCGGTCAACCCTGAGCCTGAACAGGGCAGGAGAAGAACTTGGCGCTCAACGTCTCGTCATGGTCGATCCGCACGCCCCTGCCGTCCATCCTCCTGTCGCTGATCCTTCTGGTTCTCGGCTGGCTGAGCTTCGCGCGGCTCCCGATCACCCGGCTGCCGAACGCGGACATTCCGCTGATCTCGGTCGCCGTGAGCCAGTTCGGCTCCGCCCCGGCTGA
>JAQGJZ010000370.1 GCA_028290385.1 Enterovirga sp. | reverse complement strand
TCGCTGCAGGACCGTGCTGCGTCTTTCGAGACGACCGGCTGATGACGGCCTCCTCAGGATGAGGTGGGTGAACAGCCCGGTGGCTTGACTAACCTAGGAATATAGTCTAGATCACCCCGTCCTCTTCGCCGAGGGGCGCTCTCGCGAGGCGTCAACGGGGCGGAAGGGGATGCGGCGCCTGCGGGCGGGGTTCGCGGCCTCGCACTCGGGAAGCCGGACCAGCGCCGCCCTCCGGGTACTACGGCTCGGGCGCCAGTGCAGCATGGCTTAGGTCTTTTCGTCCGCGAGGGCGGGAGGGCTGACGAGCGGCAGGTCCGGTTCAAAATCGCCGCCCGTGCCGGGCGAAAGCTCGGACGTGGCGAGGGTGCTCTCGTTCCTGGGTCCTCGGGTTAAGCCCGAGGATGACGGAGCGGGAAACCCGGACCGCGGGGACGCCGAAAGGCTCTCCCAACAAAAAAATTATCGAGCGTTTCGGCGTCCCACGCCCCTCGCTTGTTCTTTGAACCGCCCAAACACCAGACCTCGGGCCGGGGAGGGACGGCGCGTGCGCGCTCTGCGCCTACGGGGTCCCGGTAGGCCGCCTCGTGCGTCGTCGAAAACATCTCCTCCTGGAGGCGAACTGCACGGGGGTCGGCGGTGGCTACGGGTGCTTGTGGATCGGGTCGATCCAATAAACCTCTTCCGGCTTCTCGACCGGATCCACATCCGTGATGTTCACCACGACGGCCTCGTTGTCGGAGCGCACGAGCACGCATTCGAGCGGCTCGTCCGTCGAGGCGTTGATCTCCTGGTGCGGCACGAAGATGAAATCGCCCGGGCCGGCCTCGGCGACGTATTCGAGCTTGTCGCCCCAGCGCATCCGGGCCTGGCCGCGCAGCACGTAGATCACGCTTTCCAGCTCGCCATGGTGGTGCACGCCCGTCTTGGCGTTGGGCTGGATCGCCACCGTACCGGCCCAGATCTTCTGCGCCCCGACCCGGGCCGCGTTGATGGCCGCCTGGCGGAACATGCCCGGGGTCTGCGCGGTGTTCGGGTCGAGCTGGTCGCCCTTGATCACGCGCACGCCGTCATGCTTCCAGCGCGGCTCGCCGCCGTGCTCGTGCGGGTGGTCGTGGCCGTGCGCGTGGTCGTGCGAATGGTCGTGTTGGTGGTGGTCGCCCATCTCAGCGCTTCTCCAGCCCGTCCCGCAGGACCCTGCCGCTCGGCTCTGCCAGCCTGGGCCGGCCGCGCGCAAGCCTTTCCGCTCCCGCGCCGCCCCGGCGCGCCGGCACGCATTCGCCTGCGGGATTACGTCACCCGCCGCAATATTTGACGCCTTCACCCGGTCGGCGGTAAACGAGCGGACCTCGGCAGAGCCGGCTTTGCCGTTGAAGGGTCGCTCATGTCCGAAATCGCGGGTCCCGCGACGCGTCATTCCACCATCGGTGTTCGGGTTGGTTCCGTCATGGTGGGCGGAGGCGCCCCCGTCGTCGTTCAGTCGATGACGAACACCGATACGGCCGACGTCGATTCGACCGTCGCTCAAGTTGCCGCCCTCGCGAGGGCGGGGTCGGAGATCGTCCGCATCACGGTCGACCGGGACGAGGCCGCGGCCGGCGTCCCGAAGATCCGCGAGCGGCTGGACCGCCTCGGCATCAACGTGCCGCTGGTCGGCGACTTCCATTACATCGGCCACAAGCTCCTTGCCGACCATCCGGCCTGCGCCGAGGCGCTGGCCAAGTACCGGATCAATCCGGGCAATGTCGGATTCAAGGAGAAGAAGGACCGGCAGTTCGGCGCCATCGTCGAGCTCGCCGCCCGGCACGGCAAGGCGGTCCGAATCGGTGCGAACTGGGGTTCGCTCGACCAGGAGCTGCTGACGCATCTCATGGACGAGAATGCGAAGCTGCCGAACCCGCGCGACACCCGGGCGATCACCCGTGAGGCGCTGCTGCAATCGGCGCTGCTCTCGGCCGCGCGGGCGGAGGAGATGGGGCTCGCGCGCGACCGCATCATCCTCTCGGCCAAGGTGTCGAACGTGCAGGATCTGATCGCCTGCTACCAGGACCTCGCCAAGCGCTCGAACTACGCCATCCATCTCGGTCTCACCGAGGCGGGCATGGGCTCGAAGGGCATCGTGGCCTCCTCGGCGGCGCTGGGCATCCTGCTGCAGCAGGGCATCGGCGATACGATTCGCGTCTCGCTGACGCCCGAGCCCGGCGGCGACCGGACGGTCGAGGTGAAGGTCGCGCAGGAGATCCTGCAGACCATGGGCTTCCGCACGTTCGTGCCGCTCGTGGCGGCCTGCCCGGGCTGCGGCCGCACGACCTCGACCGTGTTCCAGGAGCTCGCGCGCGACATCCAGGACTGGATCCACGTCTCCATGCCGGAATGGAAGCGCACCTATCCGGGCGTCGAGAACCTGAACGTCGCCGTGATGGGCTGCATCGTGAACGGGCCGGGCGAATCGAAGCATGCCGATATCGGCATTTCGCTGCCCGGCACCGGCGAGACGCCGACGGCCCCGGTCTTCATCGACGGCAAGAAAGCCATGACCCTGCGCGGCCCGACGCTGGCGCAGGACTTCAAGTCCCTCGTGGCGGAGTATATCGAGCGCCGCTACGGGATGTCGGCCAGAGACGCGGCCGAATAGCCGGTCAATCCCTTCGGGAACATCGCATGCGTCCAGGTCTTGTGGTGAGACCCGGCCGCGGAGCCTCGCCGAGGCTTCGCGTTCGGAACTGCGGCATTGGCGCGTCCGGTGGGCGGGCGTCGCTCCGGGCCGGTCGGGGCTGAGCATGGCGCAGGATGCGACAGTCGCGAGCGGCCATCCCGATTCGCCCGCTCCGGCGGAGAGCGCCGCTCCCGGCGGCTACCACAAGGCCGGGTTCTGGACGCTCGCGCTCGGTTCGGTGGGTGTCGTCTACGGGGATATCGGGACCAGCCCGCTCTACGCGTTTCGCGAGGCGCTCCACACGGCCCGCGAAGACGGCCTCCTGACGAACCAGGAGGTCTACGGCGTCGTTTCCCTGATCATCTGGGCGCTGACGCTCATCGTGACGCTCAAATACGTCACGATCGTGCTGCGGATGGACAACAACGGCGAGGGCGGGACGCTGTCGCTGATGGCGCTCGCCCGGAAGGCGACGGGGGGCAGCTTCATCATCCTCTGCCTCGGCGTGCTCGGCGCCTCGCTGTTCTATGGCGACGCCATGATCACGCCGGCGATTTCCGTGCTCTCGGCGGTCGAGGGCCTCAAGCTCGTCACGCCGGGCTTCACGCCCTACATCCTGCCGATCACGGCCGCGATCCTGGTCGCCATGTTCCTCGCCCAGAGCCATGGCACGGCCCGGATGGCGAGCTTCTTCGGCCCGGTCATGGTCACGTTCTTCCTGACCATCGCGCTGGCCGCCCTGCCGCATATCGCGGTCGAGCCGAAGATCGTGCACGCCTTCAACCCGTATTATGCCGTCGAATACCTCGTCGAGCACGGTCATGGCGCGCTGATCGCGCTCGGGGCCGTATTCCTCGCCGTAACCGGCGCGGAGGCGCTGTTTGCCGATCTCGGCCATTTCGGCCGCAAGCCCATCCAGCGGGCCTGGCTGTTTCTCGTCTTTCCCTGCCTCGCGCTGAACTATCTGGGCCAGGGCGCGCTCGTGCTGCACGACCCGGAGGCAGCCTCGGATCCGTTCTTCAAGCTCGTCCCGGAATGGGGGGTGCTGCCGCTCGTCCTGCTCGCGACATGCGCCACCGTCATTGCCGGCCAGGCCAACATCACGGGCGCCTATTCGCTGTCCCGCCAGGCCGTGCAGCTCGGGCTGCTGCCGCGGCTCGAGATCCGCCACACCTCGGAATCGCATTCGGGCCAGATCTACCTGCCGCAGATCAACAGCCTGCTCCTCGTCGGCGTGCTGATCCTGGTCCTGGCGTTCCGCTCCTCGACGGCGCTCGCGAACGCGTATGGCGTTGCCGTCACGGGCACGATGCTGATCACCGGCACGCTCGCCTTCATCGTGGCGCGGCATGTCTGGGGCTGGTCGCTGATCAAGACGGCGCTGGTCATCGTGCCGTTCCTCATCATCGAGCTGACCTTCCTGGGCGCGAACCTGCTGAAGGTGCTCGACGGCGGCTACGTGCCCCTGCTGCTCGCGGGCTTCCTGGTGCTGCTGATGGCGACCTGGATGAAGGGCACGCGCGTGCTGTTCGAGAAGACGCGCAAGACGGACGTGCCCCTGAACGAACTCGTCGGCATGCTCGAGCGCAGCCCGCCGCACCGCGTGAAAGGAACCGCAATCTTCCTCACGAGCGATCCGACGACGGCGCCCTCGGCCCTCCTGCACAACCTGAAGCACAACAAGGTGCTGCACGAGCGCAACGTGGTGCTGACCATTCGCTCCATGGACACGCCGCGCGTTCCGCTGGAGGACCGCATCTCAGTCGCGCAGCTGAGCGACGCCTTCTGGCGGGTGGAGCTGATGTTCGGCTACATGGAAACGCCCAACATCCCGCGCAGCATGGCGTTGCTCCGTCGGCACGGCTTCAAGTTCGACATCATGGGAACGTCGTTCTTCCTGTCGCGGCGCTCGATTCGGCCGGCGGTCCGCTCGTCCATGCCGCTTTGGCAGGACAAGATGTTCATCGCGCTCGCCCGCAGCGCCTCGGACGCGACCGACTTCTTCCAGATCCCGACCGGCCGTGTCGTCGAGGTCGGCACGCAGGTCACCGTCTGACCGCTCCGGCCAGAGCTCGGCCGTGCTGAGGCGGCTGGTCCGCCTCGCGGTCCTCCTGCTGCTCGCCTACCCGGCGCTCGTGCTGGTGCTCACGCTGGCCTACATCGTCGTGCCGCCCGTCTCCACGCTGATGCTGGCGCGCTGGTTCTCGGGCGAAAGCGTCGCCCGCACCTATGTGCCGCTCGAATCGATCTCGCGGCAGCTTCCGTCGGCCGTGATCGCCTCGGAGGACGCCCGGTTCTGCCAGCATGGCGGCGTCGACTGG
>JAQGJZ010000349.1 GCA_028290385.1 Enterovirga sp. | reverse complement strand
TGGTCATCACCTGCGGGCCGGGCTGGATGCCCTGGATCATCAGCGCGCCGATCAGCAGCGCCATGGTCGGGTTGGACGGAATGCCGAGCGTGAGGAGCGGGATGAAGGACGTCTGGGCGCCGGCGTTGTTCGCCGCTTCCGGCGCGGCGACGCCGCGGATATCCCCGTTGCCGAAATTGCGCGGCGGTTTCGCGACCCGCTTTTCCAGCGTGTAGGCCGCGAAGGAAGCGAGCAGCGCGCCGCCGCCCGGCAGGATGCCCAGCACCGATCCGAGCGCGGTGCCGCGCATGATCGAGCCGGCGCAGAGGCGCAGGTCAGCAAGGCTCGGCAGCAGGCTGCCGATCCGGCCGAAGACGCCCCGCTTCTCGCTCTGCTCGAGGTTCAGGATCACGTCGGCGAGGCCGAACAATCCCATCGCGAGGGCGACAAAGCTGATCCCGTCGGCAAGGCCCGTGATGCCGAAGGTGAGGCGCTGCTGGCCCGAATTCACGTCGGTGCCGACGAGGCCGAGCAGGATGCCGAGCAGCACCATGGCGACCGCCTTCAACACCGACCCGGTGGCGAGCACGACGGCCCCGACCAGCCCGAGGGCCATCATGGAGAAGTATTCGGGCGCGCCGAATTTCAACGCCAGCTCGGCGAGGGGCGGTGCGAAGAGGGCCAGGATTAGCGTGGCTACACAGCCGGCGATGAAGGAACCGATGGCCGCAATTCCGAGGGCCGGGCCAGCGCGGCCCTGGCGGGCCATCTGATAGCCGTCGAGCGCGGTGACAACCGAAGAGGACTCACCGGGCAGGTTGACGAGGATCGCGGTCGTCGAGCCGCCGTATTGCGCGCCGTAATAGATCCCCGCGAGCATGATCATCGCGGGGGCTGGCCCAAGCGAGAAGGTGACCGGCAGGAGCATCGCTATGGTCGCCACGGGGCCGAGGCCGGGCAGCACGCCGACCAGCGTTCCGAGGAAGACGCCGATGAAGCAGTAGAGCAGGTTCTGCCAGGTCAGCGCGGTCGAGAGCCCTAGGGCAAGATCCGAAAAGAGCTCCATCCGAAACTTACCTGAAGAACGAGGGCCAGATCTCCAGCTGGAGGCCCAGCAGGGTCACAAAGACAATGGAGGAGCCGATCGCGAGGACGACGGCGGTGGTTGCCGTTGCGAACCAGGACAGCTCGCGGTCCGCGAAACCGGCGACGAGCACGGAGACGATAACGGTGGCAAACAGCCCGAGCGGCTCGACGCCGAGCGTGAAGACTGCAAGGGCGATCAGCACCAGGCAGAACGGCCGGAGGTGGAAGCGATCCGGGCGGCCCGCGTCCTTCCTCAGCCCGTGCACGGCGATGATGATCCCGAGTACGGCGAGCATGGCACCGACGAGCGTCGGGAACATGCCCGGGCCCATCCGGGTGCCGGCGCCGAAAGCGTAGTTGCGGGAAAGAATGACACAGCCGAGGCCGGCCCCCGCGAACAGGAGGCCGGCCAGGACGTCACGAGACAAAAGGTTCACAAGGAGAGATCCTGGAGGATTGCTGAGGATCTATTCCGGCTTCACGTCGCCGGCCTTGACGACCTCTTTGTAGCGCTCTGCGTCGACCTTGATGCGCGCCAGGAAATCGGCGGGCGGCATACCGCCCGTCACGGCGCCCGCCTGCGCGAAACGCTCCTTGACCTCGGGGTTGTCGAGCGTCGCCTTCACCTCGGCATAGAGCTTCTGGATGATCGCGTCGGAAACGCCCTTCGGCGCGAACAGGCCCACCCAGTTGGATGAATTCACACCAGGAATGCCGCTTTCGGCGGCCGTGACCCAGCTCTTGTCGTAGGGCGTGCGCTCGGCCGTGGTCAGGCCGATGACCTTCATGCGCCCGGTGCGCAGATGCGTTTGCACGGCCGGCACGGCGACCACCCCGAGCGGAACCTCGCCCGCCGCGACGGCTGCCGCGGCCGGAGCGCCGCCCTTGTAGGGCACGTGCAGCAGCTTCACCTTGGCCTGCATCGCCACCCACTCGCCGGCGAGATGGTTGATGCTGCCATTGCCGGGCGACGAGAACGCGACCGTGCCGGGCTTGGCTTTCGCCGCCTCGACCACCTCGGCGAAGGTATTGAAGGGAGCGTCCTTGCTCGCAACGAGGAGCATCGGGGTGTCGCTCACCATGGTGATGGGCTTGAAGTCGCGCTCGAGCTCGTACGGGACCTCAGGAAACAGGGCGGGATTGCCCGCGAACTCGCCCGTATGCGCCATGAGCAGCGTGTAGCCGTCGGCGGGAGCCTTCGCGGCCGCGGAAACGGCGATGAAGCCGTTGCCGCCGGGGCGGTTCTCGACCACGAACGACCAGCCGAGGCGCTCGGACATCTTCTGGGTGAGAAGGCGCGCCGTGACGTCCACGACGCCGCCCGGCGCGAAGGGGACGAAAACCCGGATCGGCTTCGTCGGATACTCCTGCGCAACCGCAGGCAGAGTCAGTGTCACGAACGCGGCGCAGGCCAGCGCTGCCAGACTTTTCATCGTGCGTCCCCTCATTACGTTTTTTCGTACGTGTCTGAGCCCATAGGGGTAGGCGCGTACGAACGGCCTACCTCCGCGACGCGCTCAGTTCGGAAGCCCGGCAGCCAAACTACGGCTGGCCGGAAGCCAGACAAGCAAAATCCGCTCATCCGGTCATCAACGATGTTAATTCACCACGGCGCTGGCAGCACAACGCGAGCGCGAGATGGTTTACGTCGCCGTTCAGGCCGAATTGCGATGGCCCGCGACCATGCAGAGGCGGTCTCGCGGTGTTGAACTCGCCGCGGCACGCCTGTGCCGGCGCGAGAAGCCGCAGGGGAGGCAGCCGCGATCGCAGGGTGCGGCAGCCGGGCCAGCTTGGGGCCGTTTCAACCGGAGCGAGCGGCCATTTTGTGGCGGCGCGCCCATGAGGATCCTTCGGCCGCACCGATGAGATCGGCCCTGAACGGCCTCCGTCGTTCGCGGTCCCCGCCAGCGCGGGGTTTCGGGTCAGCGGGGCCGAGGAGGTCTACCCGTAACGGGCGCGGATCGCCGCCCCATGCTCGTCGAGGGTCGGCGGCGGCGTGACCGTGGTATTCCTTTCGCCGTCGAAGGAGAGCGGGTTTCGAACCGTGCGAAAGGGCTCGCCGCTCGAACGCTCCGCATCGATGAGGAGCTGGAGGTGTTTAGCCTGCGGCGTCTCCAGCGCTTCGTTGGCATCGTATGCGGGCGCGTGCGGGACGTCCTCGGCGGCCAGACGAACACACCATTCGGCGATCGGCCGCGTGCGGAAGATCGGAGCCATGAGGTCGATAAGGTCGGCCTGATGCTCGATCCGGGCCTCGCGGGACGAGAAGCGAGGATCGGCAAACAGGTCGGGCCGGCCGAGCGCATTCGCGAGCCCGCTCCAGAATTTCTGCGGCGAGGACATGTGCAGCGCGACCCATTTTCCGTCCGCGCACGCGAAGACGTAGGATTGCGAGACGCTGGGCCGGCTGTAGGGCGTCATCACCTCGCCCGCCGAATAGAAATGCGTGAACGCATCGATGTTGAAATGGCACATGGCCTCCAGCATGGAGACGTCCACCCGGCGGCCCTGTCCCGTGCGGCCCCGTTCCAGCAACGCTGCCAGCACTCCAAACGCCGCGTAGAAGCCCGTCACCACGTCCGCGATCGCGGGGCCGACGACCCTGGGGCTTTCAGGCCGGACGAGGAGCCGCAGGTAGCCACTGACGGCTTGCGCGACGGTGTCGTACGCCGGCTTGTCCCTGTCCGGGCCGCTGCTGCCGAACCCGGAGATGGCGCAATAGACGAGGCGCTCGTTGAGCCCCCGCAACTCGGCCTCTCCCGCTCCGAGACGCTCCGCCACTCCCGGGCGGAAGTTCTGGATGAACGCGTCGGCGTTCTTCGTCATGGTGTGCAGGATCGCGCGATCCTCAGGCTTTGCCGTATCGAGCGCGACCGATTGCTTGTTGCGATTGTAGCTCTGGAAATGCGGGCTGTAGAGCTCGCCCTTGTATTCGCGGAAAGGGTCGCCCGTGCCGGGGCGCTCGATCTTGATCACCTCGGCCCCGAGGTCGGCCAGAAGCATTCCGGCCGCCGGTCCCGTGATGAAGGTGCCCATCTCGAGGACACGGATGCCATCCAGAACCTTCGCCATCGGATCTCTCAGCCGTGCGCCTGGTTTGACGCGGTTGGGGTGGGTGGGGGCGGCCCGTCGTAGCCAACGCCCTTTTCGGCGAATTCGGCCAGGACGAAGCCGATGGGGCGGCGTTGCTCCTCGACCAGGTGGGCAATCAGGCTCGCGGTTCGGGCCAGGATCGGCACGCCCTTCAGGGCCTCGACCGGAATGCCGGCATCCAGCAACACGGCCGGGATCGCGCCTGATACGTTGAGCGGAAGCGGGCGCCCGATGAGATCGGGGAGGAGACGCTCGACTTCCAAGGCGGCCGCGACATGGGCACCCGCGATGCCGATCTCCTCGGCGATCCCGAGCAGGCGGCTCGCCCGCGCGTCCCGGCCCTTGTGCTGCGGATGGCCGTAGCCGGGGATCGGTCGGCGAGCTGCGCGCAACTCGGTCAGCGAAGCGCGGATCCTGTCGGGAAGGCCCTCGCTGCCCCCCACGATCAGTGACTGAAAAAACCGTCCCGCAGTCTCGGCGCTTCCCAGGATCACGGAGCCGCAACCGAGAATGCCGGCCGCCACGGCGCCCTGGAGCGCTTCGGGCGCAGCGGCCAGCGTCATCCGGCTGGCTTGCACGCTCGGCACAAGGCCGTGCTCCGCGATCGCCACGAGGGTGGCATCGAGCAGCCTGAGCTGCCCCGCACTTGGCCTCGATCCCGTCACGAGCAGAAAGAAATGCTCCGTCAGGCTGATGGTCCCGATCAAATCGCGCGAGAGATCGAAGCCCCGTACCGTGATCGTGTCCGCGTCCGACGTGCAGATCGAGGTATTGGGATCAGCTTGGCGTCCGATTTTCATGAATGCTACCTGGCCGCTGTCGAAGGACTGATCATTCAGCCTTGATGTTGTTGTCCTGAATGAATTTGGACCAGGTGGTGAGCTCGGACGCGATGAACTTGCCGAACTCTCCGGCGTTCATCGGCGTCACCACCGCGCCCATCTGAGCAAGGCGGCTCCGGGTTTCCGGTTCGGCCAGGACTTGGGCGAGCGCAGCTTCGAGCTTTCTCTGGGCCGTATCAGGGATCCCGGCCGGCGCCACGAGGCCGAACCAGTAGGCCGCCTCGAGCGGGAACCCTGCCTCGGCCATGGTCGGGATGTTCGGCAGAAGCTCGAAGCGCTCGGTCGCAGCAATCGCGAGCGGCGCGAGCGCGCCGCTTTGAAAGTGCTGCAAGCCGATGATCGGGGTGATGAACATGCTGTTGAGGTGGCCGGCGAGAAGGTCGTTCAGCGCCGGTGCTCCTCCGCGGAACGGAACGTGCCGTGTCGCGATGCCGGCCCGCACGCGAAAGACCTCGCCCGCAAGATGGCTGGCGCTGCCATACCCGATGGACCCGTAGGTGAGGCTGTCGGGCTTCTCCTTCGCGAGCTTGATGTACTCCGCCACCGTTCGGGCCGGGATCGACGGGTGGACGGTCAGCAGCATCGGCGACTTTCCGACAAAGCCGATGGGCGTGAAGTCCTTGATGCTGTCGTAGGTCAGCTTGCCGAAGACACTCGGGTTTACCGCGTGGCCTTCCGTGATCATCATCAGCGTGTAGCCGTCCGGCTCTGCGCGCGCGACGGATGCGGCAGCGACGCTGCCGTTAGCGCCGGGGCGGCTCTCGAGGATGATCTGCTGCCCGAGCGCGCGTGACAGCCGGTCCCCGAGCACCCGCGTAACGGTGTCCACGAGCCCGCCGGCCGGGTAGGGGATGGCGATCTTGATCGGCCGGTTCGGGTAGCCGTCCTGCGCACAGGCGGGACTGAGTGCTGCGGCGGCGACGGCGCCCGCCCCCAGCACGCAAGACAAGATGCGCCTCATCCTTCCCTCCCGGATGGGCGGGACCGGTTCGGCTCCTCACCCCGCGGTCTGACCGCGGGCCCTTGTTCGCCTTAGAAGGATTGCCGTCGCAAACGAATTTTGTCTGAGCCCCTATGAGCGATGCTCATATCTGCCGAACCTCATGGGGCTCGGTCCTGAACCGCTCGATCAACCAATTCCGGAAGGTCACGACCTTGCGTAGTCTCGATCGTTCGGGGGCCGTCACGAGGTAATACCCCTCCGAACCGGCCGGGACCCGGACTGCGAACGGTTCGACGAGAACGCCCTCCCGGAGATCGTTCTGCACCACTGTGCTCCGCCCGATCGCGACACCGAGGCCCGAAATGGCCGCGTACATGGAGGTCGTGAGCGTGTCGCAGGTGATGACGTCCTGGAACACGACGTCGCCGAGGCCGACCGCCTCGCACCAGATCGGCCAGAAGTCTCGCAAGACGTGGGATTCCGTCTTGATGACGGTCTGATGGCGCAACGAGCCCGGCGTGCGGAGCTGATGCTCTCGCAGGAAAGCCGGGCTGCAAACCGGGAAGATGTCCTCCGACGTGATGCGTTCGACCACCGCGTCCGGCCAGTCGCCCGTCCCGTACCGGATGGAGACGTCGTAATCGTGCCGCTCCAAGTGTTCAAACGAGGTCACGGTCGTGATCCGAAGAGCCGCTTCGGGGTGGCTGCTCCTGAATTCGGGCAGGCTCGGCAGCAGGCACTTCATGCCAAAGCCGTTGAGGCACGCAACGGTGAGCGATCCCGCCCGCCGGCCCTCCACAAGACGTGTCGTGGCAGCGGACAGTTCAAACAGCGCCGGCCGCACCGCCGCCAAGTACTCGCGCCCGGCATCCGTCAGGCTGACCTTGCTGCCGGCGCGCTCGACGAGACGTTCGCCGAGCGTGAGTTCAAGGTTCTTGATCTGATGACTGATAGCGGTCTGCGTCAGGTGAAGCTCGAGAGCAGCCCGCGTGAAGCTCAGGTGCCGCGCAACTGCCTCGAATGCACGCAGTGCAGAGATGGACGGTATCGCGGCCTTCATCAGGGGCTCGCTACACCGCCTCCCGGTCGAAAGCGACCCGCGCGGCGTGACCGCTGTCGGCGCCGCTCACTCCAGCGCCCAGCGCTCCGCTTCGACGACGCTAATCCCGAAATAGGTCCTCAGGTCGATGCGGAAGGGCACGAGCACGCGCGTGCCTTCCACAGGGGCGAGCCAGACGGCGATGTCCCGATTGTCCTGCATGAACTTCACCGCCCAGCGCTCCGGCCTATGGCCGGCGACCGGGATGTAGCGCGCATTGCAGACGAGCACCTCGCCCGAGAAACCGGGCTTCTGGACCCGCCGCTTGCTCGCATAGGTCAGGACGACGTTGAACCGCTGCGTGCCGTCGAACACGGGCAGCGTGCGGTTGCAGTTCGCCGGATCCCCCGGCCCGCCCTTGGTCGCTACTACACCCAGCACGGCGGAGAGCGGGTCGAGGATGCCCTTTTTGTGCTCGTCCTCGATCGGCACGCGGTCCGGCCGGGGCTCGAATGGGGGCTCGATCCGGATCTCGGACGCGTTGCCGGCGGCGAGCGCCATCTGCACCGTTCGCTCGCTGCTGCCGGATTTGCCTGTCGCGGAAAAGCCGGAGGAGAGGGGGCGGTTGCCCCCGAGCGAGCCGGTCGCGACCGCGCCGCCGCGGCCGCTGGCCGTGAACAGGCCCGCAAGGCCCGTCAGTTGCGCGTTCATGCGCAGATCGTAGCGGTCCGCGTCGAGCTTGGCCTTCAACTCCGCACTGCCGAGCGTCAGCCCGGCGAGGGTGATGCGGTAGTCGACCCTCAGGTCGGCCGCTCGAGCGGGAAACACCGCACACGCCATGGCCAGCACGGCCCCACATGAACGTCGCAAGACCTGCATCCACTGTTCCGGTTCGAATGGCTCGGAGAGCCGGATCCGCATGGATCCGATAGGCGCGGCATCAGTACCGCTCGAGGTTGCGGCCCTTGACGGCATCGAGCGAGGTCGAAGACGGCTCCGGCGTGTAGTAGCCGGCCGCCTTCTTGGCCTCGATTTCGACGGAGGCGTCAGGCGGGACGAGCTCCGGCGGGATCGGAACGCGCTCGACGACCTCGATCCCCGACCCGACGATGGCGTCATACTTCATGTTCGACATCGACATCAGGCGGTCGATGCGGCGGATGCCGAGCCAGTGCAGCACGTCCGGCATGAGCTGCTGGAAACGCGCGTCCTGCACGCCGGCAACGCACTCGGTCCGCTCGAAATAGGTCGCGGCGGAATCGCCGCCCTCCTGCCGCTTGCGGGCATTATAGACGAGGAACTTCGTCACCTCGCCGAGCGCACGGCCCTCCTTGCGATTGTAGACGATCAGGCCGGCGCCGCCGCGCTGGGCCTCCTTCACGCATTCTTCGATGCCGTGCACGAGGTAGGGCCGGCACGTGCAGATGTCGGAGCCGAACACGTCGGAGCCGTTGCACTCGTCATGCACACGGCACGCCACCGTGCGCTTGGGATCCGCCAAGGCGGCGACCTCGCCGACGACATAGGCCGTCGCGCCTCCGATCGGCGGCAGGAAGAGGCACATGTCCGGGCGGGTGATCAGTTCCGGAAACATGCCGCCGGTCTGCTCGAACAGCGTGCGGCGCAGCTCGCGCTCGCTCGTGCCGAAGCGGTCTGCGATCCCGGGCAGCCACCAGACCGGATCCACGGCGATCTTGGTGACCGAGATGTCGCCGTTCGCGAGCAGGATGCCGCCGTCGGGCGCGATCCGGCGCGCGGCCATGGCGGCCAGGATCTCCGGCATGTTTAGCCGCGCCTTGGTCACCGCGATGGTCGGACGGATGTCGGTCCCGGTCGCGATCTCGCGCGCAAAAACCTCGCCGACCATGTGGCCCCACGGGTCGAGCGAGACGATCCGCTCGGGGTCCGACCATTGCGGGTAGGGCCCGATGGACACGACCGGGTGGGTGTTGTGCAGGTCCGGCCGCGCCAGCGGGTTCAGGGCTCGGGCCGAGATCGCGAGCGCCCGGTTGACCGAATAGGATCCGCCGTGCGAGCCGATCACGTTGCGGTCGGCCGGGCTCGTCACCGAGCCGATCACCGGGCCGCGCTCGGACGGGTCGGCCGCGCCCCAGCGGATCGGGAACCGGGTCGTCGCCTGGCCCGGCTCCGGGTGCGAGGTGAGCCGGATATGCTGCGTGCGGTTCGGTGCATTCACGGCCGAGATCCTGTCCGCCACCCGGTTGGGCTGCGGGACGAGTAAGGCGCCGAGGACCCTCCGAGCCTTCCTTCACATTAGGCCGGCCGGCAAATCTTCGACGCCACCGTATCTTAACTGTGCAGGATCTTAACGAAAACTTGACCATATCTGAAGAAAACTGGCCCTCGTATCGCGCGGAGGTCCAGGTCCAAATGGGTCAGCCAGCCTTCAAGATCGAGCCTGAGCTCGAGGAGCCGCACTCGGCCGCCGTCATTCCGCTGAAGCCGGTGCTCGGGCCCACGCCCGCCCGGTCGAACGCCTCCGTGCCCGCGACCCCGGCGGAATTGCCTGCGCTGCTGAACATGATCACCCGGGTCGCCACGATGCTGGGTGCGCACAAGGAGCGCGCCGACGCGATGGAGAAGCGGGCGGTTGCGGCGGAGGAGATGCTGAAGGCCGCCAACCGGCGCATTGCCGAGGTCGAGATCAAGCTTCGCTCGGCGCTCGACGAGGCGCGCCTCGAGCGGGAGCGTGCGGCCGAGGTGCAGAAGCGCTCGAGCGAGGTCGTGGCAAAGACCCGCGCCATGCTGAGCGAGGCGGGAGAGCGGCTTCGTGCGGCGGAGTGCCGCGCCGATCGCGCCGAGAGCAGCTTCAACGCACTCGGCACGGCGCTGGAGCAGGGCTTTTCCGCCCACGTCCAGTAAACGAGGGGGGCGGCCGCAGCCGCCCGGACCTTAGGTCTGCGGGCCGCCGAGCGGCGACGGCGTGCTCGCCTTGGCCTTGGCGCGCTCAATGCCCTCGCGGATGAGGCGCTTGGCCTCCTCGGCATCGCCCCACCGGGTGATCTTCACCCACTTGCCGGGCTCCAGGTCCTTGTAGTGCGCGAAGAAGTGCTCGATCTGCTCGATCGTGATCGCCGGCAGGTCGGTGTAATTGGCGACGTTCTCGTAGCGGCGGGTGAGCTTCGTGGTCGGCACCGCCACGATCTTCTCGTCCTGTCCGCCGTCATCCTCCATCAGCAGAACACCGACCGGACGGACGCTGATCACCGCGCCGGGCACGATCGCGCGCGTGTTGGCGACCAGGACGTCGCAAGGGTCACCGTCGCCCGACAGGGTGTGCGGGATGAAGCCGTAATTCCCCGGGTACCGCATGGAGGTGTAGAGGAACCGATCGACGACGAGCGTCCCGGCCTCTTTGTCCATCTCGTACTTGATCGGCTCCCCGCCGATCGGCACCTCGATGACGACGTTCACGTCCTCCGGAGGATTCTTGCCGATCGGGATTGCCTCGAGACGCATCAAACCTCCTCCACCCCGCGCTTCCGCGGCCGGATCGGTCTAGCGATGGAGGCGCGACCCGACAAGGACGTGCCGCACCTTCGTTCGGTTAAGGCTGCTGCTTGAAGAGATAACAGCTCTTGGTGAGCGCTGAACCGGAGAAGCGTTCAGGCGTCTCGGCAATCAGCCGGCCGCCGAGGCCGCGGTAGAACGCGCAGCCGCGCAGGTTGTCCGACAGGCACCAGACGGCCACGCGCTTGGCCCCGCGGTCGTCGAGGTCGTTGCGCACCGCCTTGAAGAGGCGCTTGCCGAAGCCGAGACCCTGGTACTCGGGTCGCAGGTAGAGCTCGTCGATCTCGCCGTCCGCCGGCAGGCCCCGGTCGCGGCAGCGGCCGTAGGACGCGTAACCCGCGATGGTCTCGCCCACGTCCAGCACGACCAGCGGCCGGCTGCGTCCGATTGTGGACAGCCACCAGCGTGGACCGCGGCGCCCGATCATGCGCTCCAGCGAGAGCGCTGGCAGGATGCCCTGGTAGGCTTCCCGCCAGGTGGCATCGAACAGGTCGGAAAGGGCGGCGGCGTCCTCGGAGCGCGCCCGGCGGATGCTGATCGTGAGCTCAGACATGGGCCTATCCGACGACCTCCGCGATTGCGACGACCCCAGGGAGCTCGCCATCGTCGAGCAAGTCCGAGGCCACGTCGAGAGCGCCCGGGGGCACTGCGCAGCTTGTGTGGCCACCTCGCACCGCGACGACCCCCAGGCGTTGTCGGTTCGGGCCGCGGCTGCTATCCGCCGGCTCAACGGGCCCCGCAGCGCGGCGCCGCCCTCCATGACTGTCCCGTCATCGTGATTAAGAGATTGTTAAAAACCGAGCGTCGCCGCGCGCGCCGCCTGGCCCGTGCGGCCAAGTGGGAGCGCCCGCTCGAAAGCGGCTGGGACCGGGCGCATGCCTGGGCGAATATGCTGTTCGTCGATCACGGCGTCTTCCGGCTGCTCTACCCCAACCGCGCGAAGGTCGCCGAAGGGCTGTGGCGCTCGTCGCAGCCCAGCCCCGGGCAGGTAGCCCGGTTCGCTGCCCAGGGCGGCCGCACGGTCGTGAATCTCCGGGGTGGCCGCGAGTTCGGCTCCTGGCCTCTGCAGCGGGAAGCCTGCCAGCGACACGGGCTGAAGCTCGTGGAGTTCGTGCTGCGCTCGCGCGAGGCGCCGAGCCGGGAAACCGTCCTTGGCGCGCGCGAGCTGTTCGAGAGCCTGGACTTGCCCGTGCTCGTCCATTGCAAGTCGGGCGCCGACCGGGTCGGCCTGTTCGCCGCGCTGTTTCTGCTAACAACGCAGAAGGCGAGCGCGGCGGAGGCTCGACGGCAGCTCTCAATCCGCTTCGGCCATTTCCGTTTCGCCAAGACCGGGATCCTGGACGCATTCCTTGAAGCCTACGCCCAAGAGGGCGAGGCCAGGGGCATCCCGTTCCTTGAAT
>JAQGJZ010000346.1 GCA_028290385.1 Enterovirga sp. | reverse complement strand
CGTCTGGGCGTCGAGGGCGCCGAAGGGCTCATCCATCAGGAGCGCGCGCGGGTTCATCACGAGGGCACGAGCGATGCCGACGCGCTGGCGCATTCCGCCGGAAAGCTGCGCCGGCAGGGCGTCCTTGAAGGCTTCCAGGCCGACGAGCCGCAGCATGTCGCGCGTCCGGCTCTCGTATTCCGCCTTGTCGCGCCGCTGCACGCGCGGCCCGAAGGTGACGTTGTCCCAGACGGTCAGCCAGGGAAACAGCGAGGCCTCCTGAAAGACCACGGCGCGGTCCGGCCCGGGCCGGTGCACCGCCCTGCCCTCGAAGGTGAGCTGGCCGTCGGTCAACGGCTCGAACCCGGCGAGCAGGTTGAGGAGTGTCGACTTTCCGCAGCCGGAGGGGCCGAGAAGGGCCACGAACTCGCCGTCCCGGATCGACAGATCCACGGCGGCGAGCGCCTGGACGGCCGTGCGGCCCGGAAACGTCTTCGAAACGTCCTGGAACTCGATCACCTGCCCGTCCTCAATTCTGGAAATTGGCGAGCCGGCGCCAGCCGAGGAACCAGTGCTCGATCAGCAGGATGAGCCGGTCGCTGAGGAAGCCGAGGACGCCGATCGAGGCCATGTCGGCGATCACCACGTCCATGCGGCCGATGTAGTAGGCGTCCCACAGCACGTAGCCGAGGCCCGATTTCACGGCGACCATCTCGGCCACGATCACGGCCGTCCAGCCAATGCCGAGGCCGATGCGCAGACCGGTGAAGATCGACGGCAGCGAGGCCGGAAGCACGACCCGAACCAGGATGTCGGCCGGCCGCGCGCCCATCATCAGGGCGGCGCGGATCCAGTTCTTCTCGACGCCCCGCGCGCCCGCCGTGGCGTTGATGACGATGGGGTAGAAGGCGCCCAGCGCGATCAGAAAGACGGCGCCCATGCTCTGGATGCCGAACACCGCGATCGAGAAGGGCAGCCAGGCCGTGATCGGGATTGGCCGGAGCATCTGGATGAGCGGGTCGAAGCTGCCGGCGGCGAGCCTGTTCCAGCCGATCAGGATGCCGAGCGGGATGCCGACCAGCGTCGCCAGCGCAAAACCCTGGGCGACCCGCTGGGCGGAGAACAGCACGTTGGCGGCCCAGGTCCCGCTGTAAGGATTGAGCCCGAGGCCGGACTGGCCGAACGCCCAGACCTTCCAGGCGGCCCAGACCCGGTCGGGCGTCGGCAGCACGCCGCCGAAGAGCGAGCCCGTGCCGCGCCCGGCGAGCTGCCACAGCAGCAGGATCAGGATCGGCAGAGCGATGGCGAGGAGCATCCGTCCGGCAGGCGAACCGGTGAGAAACCCGGCCGCGCTCCGTCCCGCCGGCCGCGCCGGGGTCGCCCTTGCGGGACCTGCGGCGGCGGGGGGTTGCCCCGCCGTCAACATTTCAGCCTGTGCCATGCCCTTGCTCCCGCCCGGTCCCCCGAAGTTGGCTGCGCGCCTGCGCCTACTGCCCCGTCGCCTTCTGCACGAAGGAGGCGTCCCAATACTTGCGGATTTCACCGGACATGTCTTTCTGGATCACGCCAAGTTCGTGGAACGCCTTGGCCTGGCGCTCGAGCTGTTCGGGCGAGACGACCGCGCCGAGCGTGATCACCTTGGCGGCCTCCGTGGCGATCTTCGGATCGACGCCGGTCAGCTTGGCGTAGGCATCGGCGAACTGGGCCGGATTGGCCGAGAGTGTTTCCTGCGCCTTGATGTAGGCCCAGACGAAGCGCTCGACGGCGGGACGCTTGGAGTCGACCGCCTTGCGGGCCGCCACGATCATGCCGAGTTCGGCCCCGACCGACTTCGACTCGCTGTATTCGAGGTTCTTGGCGAAGAAGCCGTGGCCTTCCATGACGGCCAGGGACTCGAAGGGCTCCCAGCACACGATGGCGTCGACGTCACCGCGCTGGAGCGACTGGACGTAGTTCGCCCCGCCGCCCTGGATGTTGACGGCCTGGAAGCTGTTGTAGGGAATGCCCTTCTCGGTGACGGTCGCGGCGAACTGGAACCACACGGCCGAGCCGGGGCCGATCGCGACCTTCTTGCCCTTCAGGTCGTCCCAGCTATCCAGCTTCAAGCCCTTGCGGCCGATGACGTATTTCTTCGAGCCGCCCACGCCCATGATGCCGACCATGCCGGTCGAGCCCTGGGCGAGGCTGATCGCGAGATCCGCGGGCGCAACGGCCGCGATATCCAGCGAGCCGGCGAGCAGCGCCGTGCGGGCATCGGCGTAGCGCGAGAACTCCACCATATCGAGCTCGAGGCCGAGCTTCTTGGCGTCCTCGGTCACGAGCGACAGCGGCGCGAGGTGGCCGACCTTCACGTAGCCGACCGTCAGCTTCACGGGCGGCGACAGCGGCGCGGGTTCGGGCTGCAGCGCGCGGGCGAGGCCCGGCGCGAGCGCAAGCGCCGCGGAAAGACACAGGGCTGCTAGTGACCTCATCATCGCCGACCGTCCTCTCTGTCGTGTGGCGCAGCCTTCGGCTGCGCGGTTGATCGTCACCGCCCCGTGAACCGGGGTTCTCGCTTCTCCCGGAAGGCCGCCCGGCCTTCGCGGTAATCTGCACTGGCCTGGCAGGCCGCCACCGCCGCCTGCACGGACGCGACGTCGCGCTCCTGCGCCGGCTTGGCGTGCTCGAGCAGCGCCCGCTTCACCGCCTGCAGGACGAGCGGAGCATTGCCCGCGATCGCGCCCGCAAAGGCCGCGACCTCGTCCGCAAAGCGCTCGTCCGGGAGGATCCGGGAGATGATCCCGACACGCCGCGCATCTTGGGCGTCCAGGATCGCCGCCGTGAACAGGATCTCGGCGGCTGCGTCGGTGCCGAGCCGATCGACGACCAACGCGACGTTCTCGTAAGCATAGCCCAGGCCAAGCCGGGCGGCCGGAATGCGAAACCGTGAGCCGGATGCCGCGATGCGCAGGTCGCAGCACAGGGCCACTTCCAGCCCGCCGCCGAAACAGATGCCCCGGATGGCCGCGATCGTGGGCTTGGCCGCCCTGCGCAGCGCTTCCAGCCCGATATCGACGACGTGGTCGTAGGCCGCGCCTGCTTCCGGGGTCGATCGGTTCTCGCCGAATTCGGAAATGTCAGCGCCGGAGCAAAATGCTTTTTCGCCGGCCCCGGTCACCAGGATAGCCCGAACCGCGTCGTCCGCGACGGCCTCCTCGACGCGAGCCGCCAGTTCGCGCCACATCGCGAGCGACATGGCATTGTGGCGCGCCGGCTGGTCGAGCGTGATGGTCGCGAGCGCGCCATCGACCGCGAGCGTGACCCGGCCGGCCTGAACCGAAGCATCCATCAAATGGCTCCTGCTGCCCTGAGATCGGCGATCGCATCCTCCCCGAGCCCAATATCCCGGAGGATCTCGTCCGTATGCGCGCCCGGATCGGGTGTCGCGGAGGCGATCCCCGCCGGCGTGCGCGACATGTCGATCGGCTGCCCGACCAGGCGGATGTCGCCGAGCTGCGGATGCCGGACCGGTTGCGCGATGCCGAGATGCGCGACCTGGGGATCGGCGAAGACCTCGTCGACCTTGTAGATCGGACCGGCCGGGACGCCCTCGGCCTCGAGCCGCTCGAGCCAATCGGCCGAGCTGCGGGTGGCGAAGATGGCGCCGAGTTCGGCCATCAGCCGGGGCCGATTGCGGAAGCGCTGCTCCTGCACGGCGTAATCCGGGTTTTCCGCCAGATCGGGCCGCTCGAGGGCGCGGCACAGCGCGGACCACTGGCCCTCGCCGCCGACGCCGATGTTGATGTAGCCGTCCTGCGTCTGCACGACGCCCATGGGTGTCGAATACGGGTGGTCGTTGCCGGCCTGGCCGGGGACCTTGCCTTCCACCAGATAGGCAGCTGCCTGAAAATCCAGCATCGCGATCTGCGCCTGGAGCAGCGATGTCTGCACCCACTGGCCTTCGCCGGAGCGCTCGCGCTCGGCCAGCGCGACCAGGATCCCGGTCGCCGCGTAGACGCCGGCCGCCGAATCCGCGACCGCGATGCCGGCCCGCATCGGCCCCTCGCCCGGATTGCCCGTAACCCACATCAACCCGCCGACGCCCTGCGCGATCTGATCGAACCCGGCCCGGTTGCGGTATGGGCCGGACTGGCCGAAGCCCGAGATGGAGGCGAGGATGATGCGCGGATTGACGGCCTTCAGGTCGTCATAGGCGATCCGCAGCCGGTCCTTCACGTCGGGCCGGAAGTTCTCGACCACGACATCGGCCGTCTCCACGAGCCGCAGCAGGAGCGCGCGCCCTTCCGGCTTCTTCAGG
>JAQGJZ010000316.1 GCA_028290385.1 Enterovirga sp. | reverse complement strand
GGCATTGCTCGCGCGAAAGCCCGGGGATCCCCCTGGAGCGGCGGCTTCGATCATGCCATCTTGCCGCCCGATCGAAGCGCCGCAGAGGCGCCGCGTCTTGGGGGGCGGGAGGAGCGATGTACGCGTTCGAATACCTGAAGCCGACGAGCCTCAAGGAAGCCAAGGCGATGCTCACCGAGCACCCTGAAGGCAAGTTCCTGTCGGGCGGCCACACGCTGCTTCCGGCCATGAAGCTGCGCCTCGCCGGCCCGGCCGCGCTGATCGACCTGTCCGGCGTCGACGGCATGCGTGGGATCGACCGCAAGGGCGACACGCTCGTCATCGGCGCCTTCATGAAGCACCGCGAGGTCGCCAATTCCGATGTGGTGAAGTCGGCCATTCCGACGCTCGCCGAGATGGTGGGCACGATTGGCGATCCGGCCGTGCGCCACCGCGGCACGATCGGCGGCTCCATCGCCAACAACGATCCCTCGGCCGATTACGCAGCCGCCGCCATGGCGCTGGGCGCGACCATCGTCACCGATTCCCGCCGCATCCCGGCGGACGATTTCTTCAGTGGCCTGTTCTCGACCGCACTCGACGAGGGAGAGATCGTCACCGCCGTCGAGTTCCCGATCCCGAAGCGCATGGGCTACCAGAAGTTCCGGAACCCCGCCTCGCGCTACGCGCTGTGCGGCGTCGCGGTGGCCGAGACTGCCAGCGGCGAGGTGCGCGTCTCCGTCATCGGGGCGGGTGCCGAGGGCGTGTTCCGGGTTTCCGCGATGGAGAACGCCCTCAAGGCGAATTTCTCGCCGGACGCCATCAAGGACATCAAGGTCCCGGCCGACGCGATGGCCTCCGACATCCACGCCGACCAGGATTACCGGGCGCATCTCGTCGGGGTCATGGCCCGTCGCGCCGTCGCGGCCGCGAAGTAGAACCGATCCGGGCGTTATTCCGGGCCGCGGATCGGCACCCGGAACCCACGCCTGGGCTCCGGCGCTTGCACGTGGGTTCCGGGTCCGGCCTGCGGCCGCCCCGAACCGACATTGCGAGAGCCGCGTGACCTCCCTCCCCTCCTCCATCGACGAGACCGTCGGCGTCCTCGAGCGCGGCGGCTATGTCGCCGACCGGGCGCTCGCCACGGTCCTGTTCCTGGCGCTCAAGCTGAAGCGGCCGCTCTTCCTCGAAGGCGAGGCTGGGGTCGGCAAGACCGAGATCGCAAAGGTCCTGTCCGCCGTCCTCGGGCGCAAGCTCATCCGCCTGCAATGCTACGAGGGGCTCGACGTCGCGTCCGCCGTCTACGAGTGGAACTATGCCGGCCAGATGATGGCGATCCGCCTCGCGGAGGCGGGCGGCGCGGTCGATCGCGGCACGCTCGAAGCCGATCTCTTTTCTGAGCGCTACCTGGTGCGGCGGCCGCTGCTCGACGCCCTGGAGCCGCACGCGGGCGGGCCGCCGGTTCTCCTGATCGACGAGCTCGACCGCACGGACGAGGCTTTCGAGGCCTATCTCCTCGAGATCCTGTCGGACTTCCAGGTGACCGTCCCCGAGCTCGGCACCGTGAAGGCGGCGGAGCCGCCGATCGTGATCATCACATCCAACCGGACGCGCGAGATCCACGACGCGCTCAAGCGCCGCTGCCTCTACCATTGGGTCGATTATCCCGATGCGGCGCGCGAGCTCGCCATCCTCCAGGCCCGCGTGCCGGACGCACCGGAGCGGCTGTCGCGCGAGGTCGTCGGCTTTGTCGGCAAGCTGCGCGCCGCCGAGCTGTTCAAGGCGCCCGGCGTTGCGGAGACCCTGGATTGGGCGCAGGCGCTCATGGAGCTCGACACCGTCGCGCTCGATCCGGACATCGTCGCCGACACGCTCGGCGTGCTGCTGAAGTACCAGGACGACATCCAGCGGATGCAGAGCTCCGAGATCCGCAAGGTGCTGGACGACCTGCGGGCCGAGATGGCTTCTGTTCGCTGACGCGAGGGAGAATGGCGATGGACGACGACCGGAACGCGATCGAGGCGGCCGCGAAGCTGTACCTGGACGGGCTCTACGAGGGGGACGCGGAGAAGCTGGCTGCCGTGTTCCACCCGACCAGCGCCCTCACGTACGAGACCGATGGCGCGCTCACCGTCCTGCCTCGCGACGAGTGGCTGAAGGCCGTCAAGGCGCGGCCCTCGCCGCAATCGCAGGGCCTCGGCCGACAGGACGAGATCCTGACGATCGACCAATCCTCGCCGTCGACGGCGTTCGTGAAGCTCAAATGCGCGATCCCGCCGCGCTTCTTCACCGATTACCTCAGCTTCCTGAAGATCGACGGCCGCTGGCAGGTCGCCCAAAAAGTGTTCTCCACGCGGGTCGAGGCGGCCGGCGAGAACAAGTGACCGGCCGGCTTTCGGAGAACGTCGCGCATTTCGGCCGGGCCCTGCGGGCGGCCGGCCTGCCGGTCGGGCCGCGCGACGTGATCGCGGCGGTCGGGGCGGTCGAGGCGGCCGGGCTCGGCAGCCGCGAGGACCTTTATTGGACGCTGCACGCCGTCTTCGTCACGCGGCACGAGCAGAGCCCGGTC
>JAQGJZ010000309.1 GCA_028290385.1 Enterovirga sp. | reverse complement strand
TCGCGGATCTGCGCGACCGCACGGTCGGCATTGTTCGCCGCATACCCGCGAACGGCCGGCTGCTGGAGCTGCTGCTCTCCCATTACGAGCTGCCCACCGAGAGCGTCCGCAAGGTGATGCTGGGTGGGCCGGAGGAGGTCGCGCCCGCGCTCCGGTCGGGCCAGATCGATGCCGCATTGGCGGTCGGCACCGTGAACGGCCGCGCCGTTTCGGCGACTGTTGCAGCCGTAACGGCCGCCGGCGACGGCGCCGGGCCTGTCTTTCTCCCCGTGAACGAAGCCGAAGCGATCGCCCAGCCCTCGCCCCATCACGACGTGTTCGACATCGTCCGCGGCGCCTTCGGGGGCACCCCGCCGCGCCCTGCCGAGACCGTGAAGGCCCTGGGCGTCAGTCACGTTCTCGTCGCCGCGACCGCGCTGCCGGACGAGATCGTCTCGGAAACCACCAGGCTGCTCTTCACCCTCCGCCCCGTGATCGCGCGCGAAATCCCGCTCGCCAACCGGATCGAGGCGCCCGAACTGGAGAACGGCCCCTCCACGCTGACCGTCCATCCCGGGGCGAGCGCCTATTACCAGGACGAGGTCCAGACCTTCTTCGATCGCTACAGCGACTGGCTCTATCTCGGGCTCTTCGCCGTGTCGTTCATCGGCTCTGGGATCGCGTGGCTGGCATCGCAGGCCTCGAGCCGGCGCCGGGTGCGGACGCTCGGCTTGCTCGACCGGCTGCTCGAGATCGTAAAACAGGCCCGCTCCTCGGACCGGCAGGCCGAGCTCGACGCGCTGGAGCGCGAGACGGACGAAATTTTGGGCGTCGCCCTGGGGCATGCGGGTGCCGGGCAGCTCGACCAACACGGCGTGTCGGCATTTTCGCTCGGCCTCGAACAGGCCCGCCACGCCATCGCGGATCGCAGGCGCCTTATCGCGCGGGCGCGGCCGCACCTCGCGCACGCAGCCGAGTAGCACGCCGTTTGCGTCGCGGCCCGTTGCCGCAACGGCCCGGACGTATTATGTGCACCGCAGCGTCAACACATCGTCGGCTGCGTTCGCCTGGTCCCTCCCCGGGAGCCGGGCCGGCCGTTCGCACGCGGACAGCGAAGACTCATGACCCTCCGTAATATCGCGATCATCGCGCACGTCGACCACGGCAAGACCACCCTCGTCGACAAGCTCCTCCAGCAATCCGGATCGTTCCGCGAGAACCAGCGCGTCGCCGAGCGCGTGATGGACTCCAACGACCTGGAGAAGGAGCGCGGGATCACCATCCTGGCCAAGGCGACCTCCGTCGTCTGGAAGGACACCCGCATCAACATCGTTGACACCCCTGGCCACGCCGATTTCGGCGGCGAGGTGGAGCGCATCCTGTCCATGGTGGACGGCGTGATCGTGCTGGTCGACGCGGCCGAAGGCCCGATGCCGCAGACCAAGTTCGTGGTCGGCAAGGCCCTGAAGATCGGTCTCCGGCCGATCGTGGCTATCAACAAGGTCGACCGGCCGGACGGCCGCGCGAGCGAGGTGATCAACGAGGTGTTCGACCTCTTCGCCGCGCTCGACGCCAATGACGATCAGCTCGACTTCCCGATCCTCTACGGTTCGGGCCGCAATGGCTGGATGTCGACCACACCCGAGCAGCCGGCGGATGCCAGCCTGGCGCCCCTGTTTGACCTTGTGCTCGAACACGTGCCGGAAGCGGCGGTCGAGCCGGGTCCGTTCAAGATGCTGGGCACGCTTCTCGAAGCCAACCCCTTCCTGGGCCGCATCATCACGGGCCGCATCGCAGCCGGGACGGTGAAGCCGAATCAGACGATCAAGGTCCTGGACCGCCTCGGCAACGTGGTGGAAACCGGCCGCGTCTCGAAGATCCTGGCCTTCCGCGGCATCGAGCGTCAGCCGATCGAGCTAGGCGAGGCGGGCGACATTGTGTCGATCGCGGGCCTCGTGAAGGGCTCGGTCGCCGACACCTTCTGCGATCCGCAGGTCGATACGCCGATCCAGGCGCAGCCGATCGATCCGCCGACCGTCACCATGTCCTTCATCGTCAACGACAGCCCGCTCGCCGGCACCGAAGGCGACAAGGTGACGAGCCGGATGATCCGCGAACGGCTGTTCAAGGAGGCCGAGGGCAACGTCACGCTCAAGATCGAAGAGGCCGAGGACAAGGACTCGTTCTACGTCTCGGGCCGCGGCGAGCTGCAGCTCTCCATCCTGATCGAGACGATGCGGCGCGAGGGCTTCGAGCTCGCCGTGTCGCGTCCGCGCGTGGTGTTCGAGACCGGTCCCGACGGCGAGCGGCTCGAGCCGATCGAAGAGGTCGTGATCGACGTCGACGAGGAATATTCCGGCATCGTCGTGCAGAAGATGTCCGAGCGCAAAGCCGAGATGGTCGAGATGAAGCCGTCGGGCGGCAATCGCCAGCGGCTCGTGTTCTACGCTCCCACGCGTGGCCTGATCGGCTACCAGGGCGAGCTCATGACGGACACGCGCGGCACCGCGATCATGAACCGGCTGTTCCATGCCTACGAGCCCTACCGCGGCGAGATCTCGGGCCGGCGCAACGGCGTGCTGATGTCGAACGAGGCCGGCGAGGCCGTCGCATATGCGCTGTGGAACCTCGAGGATCGCGGCCCGATGATGATCGAGCCCGGCTGGAAGGTCTATCAGGGTATGATCGTCGGTGAGCACAACCGCGAGAACGATCTCGAGGTGAACGTGCTCAAGGGCAAGAAGCTGACGAACATTCGCACCACGTCGAAGGACGAGGCGGTGCGTCTGACGCCGCCCATCCGTATGACACTCGAGCGGTCGTTGGCCTGGATCGCCGACGACGAGCTCGTCGAGGTGACCCCGAAGTCGATCCGGCTTCGCAAGGCGATCCTCGACCCGAACGACCGCAAGCGCGCCGAGCGGCAGAAAGAAGCTGCCGCCTGACGTCTCCCAGGGCAGCGACAGCGCGTCGCTGCCCTACAAGGGAACTTCCGGCACCGTCCGGAGCTCTCCTATCGGACTGCCCCGAGGGGCGCGCGACGCGCGCATGGCAGCCCGGAAAGCCGACCTCATGGCTCAGTTCCCAGTGGCATTCCGCGGGCGATCGGCTAACACTTCCTTAACTCAGGTTGAGGCAGCGAAATGAGCAGCTCGGCGGTTCCGGTCGGCGTCGTGCTGACCGTGGCGGCGGTGTTTAGCGCCGGCGTTTTCTGGACTGCGGGGGTCGCCCAATTCGGTGGCCAGACGCCTGGCAGGGCCGAGCCGGCCCGGGCGGCCGCGGCCTGCGACAGGGTCTTTCCTTACGTTCAACGCGGCTGCGGGCCGGACCAGGCGACCGCCGCGACGCGGCCCGCACAGCCCGAGGCGCCGGCTGCCATCAGCACCGCGGCCGCGGTGCTTCCCGCTGCGACCGGACGCGACGAGCCGGAGCCATCAGCCCGGGTCACCGAGACGGCATCGGTGCGCGCACCCGACCGCGTGGACGATCCCGAGATTCCCGCGCCCGCCACGGTCGCAGGCGCGAACCCCGAACCCGCGACGCCTGCCTCCCTTCAGCTGGCGCAAGCCTCGGCCGTGACCTCGCCCGAGCCGCAGCCCGCGGCCCGGACCGAGCCCGTGAAGGCGGTTGAGCCTGCTCCCGCACCGCGCGCCCGCAAGCCGACCGAGTCGATCAAGGTGGCCCAGCCCGCGGACAAGCCGGCTCCGGCCGCCGAGCGGACCGAGCGGCCGGCCAGGAACGTGCGCGTCATCCCGATCGACCGGACTTACCTGGCGACCGTTCCGCCCGCGACGCCCGGGGCCGAGCCGACGCTGACCGAGGGCGCCCAAGCCTCCTCGCCCCCTCCCGCTGCCGTTGGGCCAGTCATCGCAAAGGGGTCCCAGGTCGCCGAGACCGCGCCCTCCGGCGCGCCCGGCAAGGCGCTCGAAGGCTCCCGCCCCGCGGTCGAGACCGCCCAGCGCAGCCCGTCGGGCCCGAGCATCGCGGCGTCCGAATCCGCGCGGCCGGCACCTGCCGAACGGGCAGCAGCCCCGGGCGACGCTGCCGTCTCGGCCCTTCTCGCGGCCCAGCAGGCGCGTCCCGCCGCGCCCCCGAGCATCGTGGCGCCCGTGGCACCTCAGGCGGTCACGGCCGCCCCCGCCGAGATCGTCGAGCTCAAGCCGGCGGCAGTCGCCCCGACCCATACCGCGAGCCCCGTCGTCGAGGATGCAGCCGCCGCCAGGATCGCGACCGTCACGCCGGCTCCCATCAGCCCGAGCAGTGTCGCGCCGGCCCTGGTGAACCCGGCCACCGCCACGAACGAGAGCCGCGAGGCCGTGACCGTCACGGCCCTGCAGGGCGCAGCCCCCACCAACCAGCCCGTGATTCTCTCCGTCCCGGACGCGGCGGTGCAGGACGCCGGTGCCCAGGCGGCCACGCCGGAACGCCAGCTCACTGCGCGCGAACGCCGGGAACTGGCCCGGGCTGAACGGGAGGAGCGCCTGAAGGCGGAGCGCGCCGCGAAGGACGCGGAGCGCACCCGCCTCGCTGCCGATGCCGAGCAGGCTGCAAAGGAGCGCCTCCCCCTTCAGGAAGCAGCTCGCATCGAGGCCGAAGCCAAGCGCCAGGCCGCGCTCAAGGACCGCGAAGCCGAAAAGGCTCGCCTCGCGGCTTTAGCAGAGCAGGCCGCCAAAGAGCGCCTCGCCCGCCAGGAAGCGCTACGGGCCGAGGCCGAAGCTCGGCGCCAGGCCGAGACCAAGGACAGGGAAGCCGAGAAGGCTCGCCTAGCCGCTGTGGCCGAGCAGGCCGCCAAGGAGCGCGCTGTTCGTCAGGAAGCCGCACGGATCGAGGCCGAGGCCAAGCGCCAAGCCGCGCTCAAGGACCGCGACGCTGAAAAGGCTCGCCTCGCGGCTGTGGCCGAGCAAGCCGCTAAGGAGCGCGCTGCCCGTCAGGAAGCAGCACGGGTCGAAGCCGAGGCCAAGCGTCAGGCCGAGATCAAGGACAGGGACGCCGAGAAGGCTCGCCTGGCAGCCGTGGCTGAGCAGGCCGCCAAGGAGCGCCTCGCCCGCCAGGAAGCCGCGCGCGTGGAGGCCGAGGCCAAGCGGCAGGCCGAGCGGACCCAGCAGGAAGCCGAGAAGGCTCGCCTCGCGGCCGCAGCCGAACAGGCCGCCAAGGAGCGCCTCGCCCGCCAGGAAGCCGCACGGCTCGAGGCCGAGGCCAAGCGACAGGCCGAGCAGACCCAGCAGGAGGCCGAGAAGGCTCGCCTGGCCGCTGCGGCCGAGCAGGCCGCCAAGGAGCAAACCGCCCGCCAGGAAGCGGCGCGCGTCGAAGCCGAGGCCCGGCGTCAGGCCGAGCGGACCCAGCAGGAGGCCGAGAAGGCCCGTCTCGCCGCCGCAGCCGAGCAGGCCGCCAAGGAGCAAACCGCCCGCGCCGACACGGCCCGTGCCGAGGCCGAGGCCAAGCGCCAGGCCGTACGCGCCGAGAAGGAAGCCGAGCGGGCCCGTGTTGCGGCCCGGGCCGAGCAGGTGGCTGGCGAGCGTCGGTCCCGGCGCGAGGCCGCCCGGGCACAGGCCGAGGCCCGGCGGGAGGCTGCGCGCGAGGCGAGAAACCTGCGCGAAGCGCGGCGGAACCGCCGCCCGCATCTTGAGGCCTACGATCCGAGCCACCGTTACGCTCCGCCGCGCGCATCGCGCGGCTATGGCGAGTGGGTGTATCCGGATGCGCCGGTCCGCTCGCGCACCTTTGTCGAGCGTCGGCGGTACTACTCGGACAGCGCGCCGCGCGGCTACTTCGTGCGCCGGCCCGGTCCGGGCGGGGTGCTTGGCTGGCTCAGCGGCGACTGAACGCGGTCAGCGGCGGCGCAACGGCCCGCCGCCTTCGTACAGGATGACCGGCTTCGGCCCCTCGAAGCTGATGCCGAGGTCGAAGCTGGCGGCGCCCGCCGCTCGCCTGCCGCGGCCTGGATTCGCGACGCGGTAATCAATGATCGAGCGCACCGCGCAGCGCCGCGTGTCGGCGTTGCAGAGCACCCGCATCGAGCCGGGGCGATGGTGATAGGAGCGGACGGGCCATTGCCGCGTCGCCCGGCGCTTTTCGGCGGCTAGGCCGCGCCAATCCATCTCGCGCCCATAAAACCTGACCCGGGGCCCATACACATAGGGCACGCCCTCGATCGAGAGCTCGCCGCTCGACGACCAGACCGCGAGGTAGCGCTCGGCGATGGTGGCCGAGCGTTGTTCCATGTCGGCGAGGCTTTGGGCCGCGGCAGGCAGGTAGCTTGCGGCCAGGGTGGCGGCGGCGAGAAGGGCGCGGGACAGGGCGGACGGCATGGTCATCCGTTCGTGGCGTTTCATCCAACAATGCCGGGAGGGCGTGTTTGTGCCCCGGAGCCCGGCGGGCCGGTCAGGCCGCGAGATCGGCCACCACGGCATCCAGCACCGGGAAGCCGGCCGGCGTGACGGCGATCCGCGAACCGAGATGGCCCGCAATAAGCCCGTCGCCCACGAGGTCGGAGATGCGCCGGGCATCGAGCCGCCGGCCCGCAAAGGCACGGAAGCGCTCGGGATCGATCCCCTCGCGCAAGCGGAGCCCCATCAGCAGAAACTCGTCCGCGACCTCCTCGGGCGTCAGGCTCGTGAAGTCGACCAGGCCGTGGCCATGCGTCTCGACGCGCTCGAGCCAGCGTTCCGGGCTGCGCTCGGTCGCGGTGGCGATCCGGCCTTCAGGCGCGACCACGCGCCCATGCGCGCCAGGCCCGACACCGACATATTCGCCGTAGCGCCAGTAAACGAGATTGTGCCGCGACTCGGCACCCGGCCGGGCATGGTTGGAGATCTCGTAGGCCGGCATTCCGGCCGCGTCGCAGATCTCCTGCGTAACGTCGTAGAGCACCCGCCCGGTCTCGGCGTCGGGCACGACGAGCCGGCCCGCCGCGTGCAGCTTCTCGAACCAGGTGCCGGGCTCGATGGTCAGCTGGTACAGCGACAGGTGCTCGGCCGCATAGCCGATCGCCTGCCTGAGCTCGGCCGCCCAGGCCTCGGCCGTCTGGTTCGGCCGGGCATAGATGAGGTCGAAGGAATAGCGCTCGAACGTGTTGCGGGCGATCGCGACGGCCGCGAGCGCCTCCTCCACGGAATGCATGCGGCCGAGGCGGCTGAGATCGGCGTCGTTCAGCGCCTGGACCCCGATCGATAGCCGGTTCACGCCGGCGGCCTTGTAGCCGCGGAAGCGCTCCGCTTCGACGCTGGTCGGGTTGGCCTCGAGCGTCACCTCGGCGCCCGGCAGCACCTCCCAGGCACCCCCGATGGCGTCGAGCACGGCCCCGACCGTCTCCGGCTTCATCAGCGAGGGCGTACCGCCGCCGAGAAAGATGCTGGTGACCGTCCGGCCGGGCGTGAGCGAGGCGGCATGCGCGATCTCGCGTCGGAACGCATCCGCAAAGCGGGCCTCGTCGACCCCGCCCTGCCGCACATGGCTGTTGAAGTCGCAATACGGGCACTTCGCGAGGCAGAACGGCCAGTGCACGTAGACGGCGAAGCCGGCATCGCGAGTCGGGTGATCGAGCATTGTTTCACCCTAGCACAGTTCTGCCGGTCGGGTGACGCGGCTTGGAAACCTTGACGGCGCGGGGCGGGGCGGGCAGGCCGCATCGTTGCTTCCGAATCGTTAACCGGCCTTTGCCGGGTGTGTATGGAGTTGGGGGATCATGGCCGCAGACGTCGCGGATACCGGTGTCGCAGCCGACGAGCTTAAGCAGTTCATCGAGCGCATCGAGCGCCTGGAAGAGGAGAAGGCCGGCATCGCGGGCGACATCAAGGATGTCTTCGCCGAGCTGAAGGGCCGCGGCTTCGATTCCAAGGCGGTGCGCCAGATCCTGCGCATCCGCAAGAAGGACCACGCGGAGCGCCAGGAGGAGGAAGCGATCCTCGAGCTCTACATGCAGGCGCTCGGCATGGCATAGCGGCCGGCTGCGGCGTCAGCCCCGGGCGAAATCCTTCCAGAAGGGCTTGGCGGCCACAAAGTCCTCGTGCGCGCTTACGGCAGCCTCCAGGAGGGCGACCTCCCGGTCCTGCCGCGCGGCCTCGACGTGGTCGGCCTCCCGGGTGAGCCCTGCGCGGGCGCCTCCCGCCTGCCGGGCGATGTCGGCCGCGATCTCGCGGGCGGTCTGGATATCGTTGAGGTCGCCCAGGCAGCCCTGGATCTTCTCGAGCGCGGCCAGGAACGTCTTGTGGCGGCGCCCGCTCTTTCCGTCCGCCACGAGGCCGGCGAAGAACTCAGAGGCGTAGCGCAGCTTCTTGGCGTCGATCCGCACCTCGTGCCGGGCCGCCGGATCGATCCTGTCCAGATGCTCGCCGCGCCGCTTTACGCGGCGACGGCGCTTCGCGAGCAACTCTGCCGCATGCTCCTCGATGGGCCGTTTGCAGGCGGCGCGGCGCTCGGGGTCGGTGCGCCACGGACCCGCTTCCGTCCAGAACAGAAGATCGAGCATGAGGCGGCGGAAGCGTGGCGAATCCAGCATGGCCAGGATGCGGTCGTAGGCCCGCTCGCGGTCGGCCCGCAGGCCGGTCAGAAAGGCCGCGAGCGCCTCGGCCGCGTCCTCCGGATCGCCCGCCTGCGCGGACACGCCCTCGATGTAGACATCGAGATTGCGGCCTTCGCCGAGGAGGCCGGAGGCGGTGCGCAGCCGGCGCTTCAGCCCTTCGCTGTCGCGGTCGGCGACGAGATCGCCGAACAACGACAGCGCCGACCGGAGCCGGCGCATCGCGACCCGGGCCTGATGCAGCGATTCCGTGGAGCGGGTCGCGATGAGGATCGGCTCGTTCAAACGGAAATGCCGGATGCAGGACCGCACGATGGCCGCAAAGGCGTCCGCACTCGACATGCCGCGCCTGAGCACCACCGGTTCGGCCTTGACGCTGACCGGCTCGTCGCCGGCGGCCAGCCGGTAGCCGCGTTCCGATTTGGTCAGCACGCCGATGCGCAGGCGCGCCGCCCCGCCGAGCGACCGCACGAGGTCGAACAGGTCGGAAGCCTGGCCGCTGCGGAGCTCGAACTCGAGTTCGGCGATGCCCTCCTGGCGGTCCTCGGCGGATATGCGACCGATATCGAGCGCCA
>JAQGJZ010000268.1 GCA_028290385.1 Enterovirga sp. | reverse complement strand
GGCCCGTCCCGCCCTGGATGGCGGCGGGCATCTTGCCCCGGCTCCTTGTCTGAACGCCCCGGTTCCCGCCATGATCGGGCGTGGCGGGATTCAGGTGGCCCATGCCCGACATCTCGGAGATCAACCTCAAAACCTATTCGAAGCAGGTCGAAACCTGGAAATACGCGCGCCTCGCCGGCCTGCTCGCGGCCGAAGCGGCCATCCTGCAGCGGCATCGTGAGAGCATTGCCGGACGACCGATCCTCGATCTCGGCGTCGGGGGCGGGCGGACGACCGAAGCGCTGACCCAGATCAGCTCCGATTATATCGGGGCGGATTATGCGCCCGCCATGGTCGAGCGCTGCCGGGCCCGCTTTCCCGGAATGCGCTTCGCGGTCGTGGACGCGCGCGACCTTTCGGCCTTCGCGGATGCGAGCTTCGCGCTGGTGATGTTCAGCTACAACGGCATCAGCTCGCTGTCGCACGAGGACCGGCTGCGCGCCCTAGGCGAGATGCGGCGCGTCCTGCGGCCGGACGGGATCTGCGTGTTCTCGGCGCATAACCGGAACTCGCCGCAGACGGGCGCATGGAGCCTGAAGCATATTCCGGCCCCGCAGGATTGGCTTCGGGCCCCGGCTACCGCCCTGAAGCAGCTTCTCAAATATCCGCTCGGAATCCGGAACGCCCTCGTCCACCGGAAGCATGCGCGAAGCGAGGCCGATTATGCGATCGTCAACGACGAGGCCGGCTGCTACGGCCTGATGAGCTACGTCATCACGGTCGAGAAGCAGCTCGCGCAGCTCCGGGCGGTCGGGCTCCGGCCCGTCGAAGCGGTCGCGACCGACGGCCATGTGCTCCGGCCGGACCAGTATGGCACGACCGAGCCTTGGATCTACTACGTGGCGCGCCGCGGCTGAGGCGCGAACTCGGCCACGCCGCGTTGTGCCCCCTGGCGGGGAGGGCGGCCGGAGGGCTCCGGCCGCCGCCGCGACCTCAGCCTTTAACGCCCTTCTCGGCGAAGTACTTGAGCGCCCCGGGATGGAACGGCACGGGCGAGCGTGACTGCACCTGGTTCTCCAGCGAGAACGATTCGGCGTCCTTGTGCACGGCCACCAGATCCGGCTTCCGCTCCACGAGCGTCTTCACGATCTTGTAGGCGTCCTCGTCGCTCATCTTGTCGCCCGTGACGAGGATGTTCCAGACGTCGACGTTCTGGTTCGGCTTGTCGTAGCCGGGATAGGACCCGGGCGGGATGGTGCCGGCCGCGTAGAGCTTGCCGTGCTTGGCGTTCATCTTCTCGGCCAGGTCGCCATGGTCGATCAGCTTCATCTTGAGGCCCGGCGTCGCCGCGAGGTCGGTCACGGCGGCCGTGGGGACCCCGCCGACCCAGAAGAAGGCGTCGATCTTGCGGTCCTTCAGCGCGTTGACGGATTCGGCGACCGACAGCCGCTCGCGCTTCAGGTCCTTGTCCTTGTCGAGGCCGGCGGCCTCGATGACCCGGAAGGCCATCACCTCCGTGGCCGAGCCGGGCGAGCCGGTCGAAACGCGCTTGCCCTTCAGGTCTGACATCTTCTCGATGCTGCTGCCCTCGACCGTCGCGACGTGCATGCGGTTGGGGTAGAGCACCAGCAGCGTCTGCAGCGGGACCTTTCCGCTCTTGAACTTGTCCTCGCCCTTGAAGGCGTCGAGGGCCGCGTCGGCCATCGAGAAGCCGATCTCGCTTTGGCCTGAGCCGATCAGCTTGAGGTTGTCGACGGAGCCGCCCGTCACCTCGGCCGTCGCCTGCATTCCGGGCAGGTTCTTGGTCAGCACGTTCGCGATCGCGCCGCCGAGCGGGTAATAGACGCCGCCCGTGCCGCCCGTTCCGATCGAGATGGTCTTCGCCTGCGCGAACGCACGAGGGGCGGCCAGCATGGCGGCCGCGGAGGCGAGCAGCAGGCCCGCTCTCCGGCGCGAGATCTGATTATCCATTCCGGTCTCTCTCCCTGGTTTATGTCGTTGCTGCCGCCGCCTCGGGGCGGCGTGTCTGCCATCCGAGAACGCCCGCCGCGATCGCGAGCCCCAGGATTTCCGTGTAGTCGAGGTCCCGCCCCGTGATCGCTTCGCCCAGGGCCTCGATCAGGCTGGGGAAGACGAGCAGCAGGCCCGCGAGCGTCAGCAGGGCGCGCTCGACCGGCGTCGTTCGTCTGAGCGCCCAGCCCTCGGCCGCTGCAGCAAGGGCCGCGAGGCCGACCGCCGTCTTCAGCGTGATCATGACGATGTCGACCCAGGACCCGCCTTTCGGGATCGACAGCAAGAGGCCGATCCCCTGCGGATCCATCACGAATACGAACGGCACCAGGAAGGCCGGCAGGGTATACTTCCAGCTCTGCAGGGTCGTGAGGTACGGGTCGCCCCCCGTGATGGCGGCCGCCGCAAAAGGCGACAGCGCCGTGGGCGGCGAGACCTCCGAGAGGACGGCGTAGTAGAAGATGAACATGTGCGCCGCGAAATCGGGCACGCCGAGCTTGGTCAAAGCCGGCGCCGCAATCACGGCACAGATGATGTACGACGCCGTGACGGGCACCGCGAGGCCGATGATCCAGACGATCAGCGCCGTATAGATTGCAGTGAGCAGCAGGCTGCCGCCCGCATAGGCGATCACGATGGACGAGAACTTGAGCCCGAGCCCCGTGAGCGTCACGACGCCCACGATGATGCCGGCCGAGGCGCAGGTGGTGGCCGCGTTGATGGCCCCGATCGAGCCGTCCGCGAGTGCCTTGACCAGCTTCTTGGGAAAGAGCGCCGTCTCGCGTCGCAGGAACGAGAGCGCGAAGGTCACGACGGTCGCGTAGAACACCGACAGCATCGGCGAATAGCCGACCATCATGAACAC
>JAQGJZ010000261.1 GCA_028290385.1 Enterovirga sp. | reverse complement strand
GGCGCGGAACGAAGTCGCGGCAGGAGATCCCCGATTTCACGCGCCGTTCGGACGAGATCGGGCACCTGTCCGGCGCGCTGCGCGACATGACGCAGGCGCTCTACAACCTCATCGACGCCATCCAGTCCTTCGCGGCGGATGTCGCGCATGAGCTCAAAAACCCGCTCACCTCGCTGCGGAGCGCGGTGGAGACGCTGCCGGTCGCCCGCACGGACGCGACCCGCGAGCGCCTGATGTCGATCATTCAGCACGATGTGCGCCGGCTGGACCGGCTGATCAGCGACATCTCCGACGCGTCCCGGCTCGACGCCGAACTCGCCCGGGCGGAGGCCGAGCCGATCGACATGCGGCGCCTGATCGAGGCCGTCGTGTCCCTCGCCAACGAGCGGCGCCGGCCGCACGCAGCCGTCATCGAGGTCTCGTGCGAGCGCGGCGCGCCGGAGGCCTTCACCATCATCGGGCACGATTCCCGGCTCGCGCAGGTGTTCAACAACCTGTTCGACAATGCCCGCTCCTTCGCGCCGCCCGAGAGCGTGATCCGGGTGGCGGTCGCGCGGCGCGGTCGCGACGTCGAGGTCACCGTGGAGGACGAGGGGCCCGGCATCCCACCGCATGCGCTCGAGCGCGTGTTCGAGCGCTTCTACACCGACCGTCCAGACCACGGGTTTGGGCAGAATTCCGGCCTCGGCCTGTCGATCTCGCGCCAGATCGTGGAAGCGCATCGCGGCACGATCCGGGCGACGGACCGGCCGCGCGGGGTCGGCGGGGAAGAGCAGCGCGGCGCCCGCTTCGTGGTACGGCTGCCGGCGGCACGCCCGACGTGAGCGAGGCCGAACGCGGGGTCGCCGTGCACGCGACCGCGATCGTGGTCGGCGAGCATGGCATCCTGATCCGCGGCCCGGCCGGGGCGGGCAAGTCGAGCCTGGGGCGCGAAATCCTGGCCCGTGCCGAAGGTTCGGGGCGCTTCGCGGCCCTTGTGTCCGACGACCGCGTCCGGCTGTCGGCCACGTCGGGCCGGGTGGTCGCGTCAGCGCCGGAGGCGATCGCGGGCCTTCTCGAGATCCGAGGGGTCGGCCTGGTGCGCGTCCCGCACGAGCCGGCGGCCGTGCTGCGGCTCGTGGTGGACCTCGACGGGGCCGCGCCGCGCATGCCGGAGCCCGCGGAGCAGACCGTGGAGATCGCCGGAACGCGCTTGCCTCGGGTCGCGCTTCGCCCGGGATGCGGCCCTGACCTCGTTTTGTGGGCGCTTCGGCACCACGACGACAGATTCGTGACCATTCCGTGAGCAAAACGTCGCAACGCTCTTGCGTCTGGCACCGCACTGCACAAAAATGTTCTCTTCCGCCCGTATGGGTGAGGACCACGTTTGCGCATGATCGGTATGGTGCTCGTCACGCACGGGCAGCTTGCGACGGAGTTTCGGGCAGCGCTCGAACACGTCGTCGGACCTCAAGAGCAGATCGAGACGATCACGATCGGGCCTGAGGATGATATGGAATCACGTCGGCAGGACATCATGGCGGCCGTGTGCCGGGTGAATTCCGGCTCGGGCGTTGTCGTGCTCACGGACATGTTCGGCGGCACGCCATCGAATCTCGCGCTGTCCTGCATGAACGGCGGCTCGGTCGAGGTCGTGGCGGGCATCAACCTGCCCATGCTGATCAAGCTCGCCTCCGTGCGCGACGAGGAGGTCTTGAAGGACGCTGTCCTTCACGCCCAGGAGGCGGGGCGGAAATACATCAACGTCGCCTCACGCGTGCTGGCCGGAAAGTAGCCGGGATGGACACCGAAACCGAGGACTGCCCGCCCGTCGAAATCCCGGAGGGGGCTCTGTTTCGGGAACTCCTGATCGTCAACAAGAAGGGCCTGCACGCCCGCGCCTCGGCCAAGTTCGTGCAAACCGTCGAGCGCTTCGACGCCGCCGTCACCGTGACCCGCTGCGGCGAAACCGTCGGCGGCCGGTCCATCATGGGGCTGCTCACGCTGGGCGCCGCCAAGGGCACCACGATCACGGTCACGGCAAAGGGGCATGACGCCGCCGAAAGCCTGGCGGCCATCGCCGAGCTCGTGGCGAATCGCTTCGGCGAGGACGATTAACCGACCTCAGCCCGGCCGGCCTGAGAGCCGCACGATCTCCGCCTCGATCCGCTCCAGCGCCGCGTCCTTTACCTGGAGCGTGCGCAGGATCCGCACCGTCCGCTCGAAATAATCGAGACAGGACCCGAGTTCGCCCGACGCTTTGAGAATGCGGTCGGCGGTGTCCGCCTCGGTCAGCTTCCCGGAATAGCGCCGGCTCGCCTGGTTCACCACGAAGGTGACGGCCCGCACCGGACCGGCCTCGGTCGCGACCGTCACCCAGCGCGCCAGATAGGCTCCGGACAGCATCTCGCGCCGCCAAACGAGCAGCAGCTCGTCCCGGACCGCTTGGGCGGCGATCCGAAAGGCTACGCCCTTGCACACGCCGCCCCGGTCCAGCGCCAGCATCAGGCCGGGGCAATCGGGGCTGCCGCGCCCGCGCGAAAGCCACAGGCAGAAGCGGCGGTGCCAGCCCCGAACCGTCCCCAGCTGGCGCTCCTCGAACTGGAAGGCCGGGTTCCACATCAGGGAGCCGTAGCCGAACACCCAGATGTCCTCCCCGGCCGGGTGGCAGGCGAGCGCCTCGTCGAGCGAGGCCTCGATCTCAGCGTCGGACCGGATCGGGAAGTCCGGCGTGGCCCTGGCGCGGATCGCCTTGAGGTGGCTGCCGTCGCGCAATCGCTCGCGCGTGATCACGAAGCCGTCGCGGCCGGTACGCGGCTCGCCGTCGCTCACCGCGGGCGGCCCGCTTCAGGCGCCCGGAAGGGATATAAAGACATCTTTATATGTTGATTGCCAGGGCTGAGGGCCGCTGCTATAGGGCGGGACATCACCAAACGTCGAGAAAGTGTTCCGCTCATGTCGCAGCCCCTCAGGAAGGTCGAGTCCACGGGAGATTACATCGTCGCCGATATCGGCCTGGCGGATTGGGGCCGGAAGGAGCTCGACATCGCCGAGACCGAAATGCCGGGCCTCATGGCGGTCCGCGCGGAATACGGCCCGTCGCAGCCCCTGAAGGGCGCCCGCATCGCCGGCTCCCTGCACATGACGATCCAGACCGGCGTGCTCATCGAGACCCTCGCGGCGCTCGGTGCCGATATCCGCTGGGTGTCCTGCAATATCTACTCCACCCAGGACCATGCGGCGGCCGCCATCGCGGCTGCGGGCATTCCGGTCTTCGCCCGCAAGGGCGAGTCGCTCGTGGATTACTGGGACTACACCCGCAAGCTGTTCGAGTGGGGTGACGGCGGCATGCCGAACATGATCCTCGACGACGGCGGCGACGCGACCATGTTCGTCCACCTCGGCTTGCGCGCCGAAGAAGGCGACACGGCGTTCCTGGACAAGCCCGAAAGCGAGGAAGAGGAGATCTTCTTCGCGCTCCTCAAGAAGACCCTGGGCGAGAAGCCGAAGGGCTGGTTCGCGGAACTCGCCAAGAGCATCAAGGGCGTTTCTGAGGAGACGACCACGGGCGTCCACCGGCTCTACATGATGGAGAAGGCGGGCAAGCTCCTCTTCCCCGCGATCAACGTCAACGACGCGGTCACGAAGTCGAAGTTCGACAACCTCTACGGCTGCCGCGAGTCGCTCGTCGACGGCATCCGCCGCGGCACGGACGTGATGATGGCCGGCAAGGTCGCCATGGTCGCGGGCTTCGGCGATGTCGGCAAGGGCTCCGCGGCGTCGCTGCGCCAGGCCGGCTGCCGCGTGCTCGTCTCGGAGGTCGATCCGATCTGCGCGCTCCAGGCCGCCATGGAGGGCTACGAGGTCGTCACCATGGAGAATGCCGCGCCGCGCGCCGACATCTTCGTGACCGCGACCGGCAACAAGGACGTGATCACGGTTGACCACATGCGGGCCATGAAGGACCGGGCGATCGTCTGCAACATCGGCCACTTCGATAACGAGATCCAGGTCGCGGGTCTCAAGAACATGAAGTGGAACAACATCAAGCCGCAGGTCGACGAGATCACGTTCCCGGATGGTCACCGCATCATCCTGCTGTCGGAAGGTCGTCTGGTGAATCTGGGCAATGCGATGGGGCATCCCTCCTTCGTCATGTCCGCCTCGTTCACAAACCAGACGCTCGCGCAGATCGAGCTGTTCACCAACCAGGGTAAGTACGAGAGGAAGGTCTTCACCCTTCCCAAGCATCTCGACGAGAAGGTCGCGATGCTCCACCTGGAGAAGATCGGCGCCACGCTGACGAAGCTGCGGCCAGACCAGGCGAGCTACATCGGCGTCTCCGAAACCGGCCCGTTCAAGCCGGATCACTACCGCTACTGATCAGGGGCGTGACCCGTCCGCGTGTTGCGGACGAGTCACGCTCTCCCGGCCTCATCCTGATCGGGCGATAAACCTGACGATAACGGCTTCCGGGCCGAGTCAGCGGCAAACTAGACTGCAGTGATTCGCGAGGGGCGACCCCCGCTCCCTCGCGATTCAGGCCTGCCGCGATGAGCCGCCCAGTCACATCGAAAACGCACATAACCGTCACAGGCGGGCGCATGCTCCTGGCCGGAAACGGCCGCCGGCACGGGCAGCCGTGAAGCGCGTGGATGGGCGCCCAACCCGGCGCGGGTATCTCCCCTCAGCTTCGGTCGCATTCTGCGGTCTTCTGTCGATGGCGGCCAGCCAGCTGGCCCTGACCGGCCGCGCGATCGCGGGCCCGCTGGATCACCTCGGCGTGGAGTACCTCCCGTCGCTCCTGTGGTTCGATCCGCGCTCGGCCTTCGGCTTCGCGATCCTCACCGGCCTCGTCATCTTCTCGACCACCCTCGCCATCCTGCACATTCGGGAACGGCGGACCTGGACGGAGCGCGAGCGCGAACTCGCGTCCGACCTCGAGGGGCTGCGCGAGGTGGCGGAGCGCGCCGAGTTCCTCGTCGGCTCCGAGCGGCAGGTCCTCGTCCTGTGGACCGGCCGGGACGGCCAGACGACGGTCACGGGCGATCCCGCCGGTCTCGCCGGGCCCGGTGCGCCGGGCCGGCTGCTCGCCTTCGGATCCTGGCTTCTGCCGCCCGATGCCGGGCAGATCGAGGCTGCGATCGAGCGCCTGCGCAATCGCGGCGAGGCGTTTCGGCTGGTCGCCCGCTCGGTGGAAGGCCGCTTCATCGATGCGGAAGGCCGCGCCGTAGGCGGCCGTGCCCTGCTGCGCCTTCGCGAGGTCACCGGCTATCGGGCCGACCTGCTCCGGGCGGAGGAGGAACAGGCCCGGACGAGCCGCCGTCTCGAGACCCTGCGCGCGCTGCTCGACTCGATCGACCAGCCGCTCTGGCTGCGCGGCGCAGACGGCCAACTTGCCTACGCCAACCGGGCCTATTGCGTCGCGGTCGAGGCCGCGACCCCGGACGACGCCTGCCAGCGCTCCCTGGAGCTGATGGAGCGGACGGACCGGACCGAGGCGGCGCGCCGCCGCTCGGCCGGCGAGATATTCCGGGCACGGGTCGCGGCGATCGTCGCCGGCTCCCGGCATGTGCTGGACATCACGGAGGCGCCGCTGCCGGAAGGGGCGGGCGGCATCGCGCTCGACGTGTCGGAGCTCGAAACGCTCAGGGCGGACATGCAGCGCCTGATGAAGGCGCATACCCGCACGCTCGACCAATTCCCGACCGCGGTGGCGATGTTCGATTCCGCCCACCGTCTGGTCTTCCACAATGCCGCGTATCGGCAACTCTGGACGCTGGACGACGCCTTTCTGGCGAGCCGCCCGACCGACGGCGAGATCCTGGACAGGCTGCGCACGCTGCGACTCTTGCCGGAACAGGCGGATTACCGCGCCTGGAAGGCCGGCGTGCTCGATGCCTACCGCTCGCTCGAGCCGCGCGAGACCTGGTGGTACCTGCCCGATCGCCGCACCCTGCGGGTCGTGGCCAACCCGAACCCGCAAGGCGGGCTCACCTACCTGTTCGACGACGTGTCGGACCGCATGCATCTGGAATCGCGCTACAACGCGCTCATCAAGGTGCAGGGCGAGACCCTCAACACGCTGTCCGAAGGCGTCGCTCTGTTCGGGGCGGACGGGCGCCTGCGGCTCCACAACAATGCCTTCGCCAAGCAGTGGCGCCTGCACGAGGTGGCGCTGGCCGGCGAGCCGCACGTCGCCAAGGTCGTGGACCTGTGTGCCCCGCTCTCGCCGCGTGACGGCTCCTGGGCGGACCTGACCGCGGCCGTGTCGGGCTTCTCGGATACGCGGCTTCGGGTCGAGACCCGGATGGAGCGGCCGGACGGCTCCGTTCTGGAATGCGCGGCCGAACCCCTGCCGGACGGCGGAACGCTGCTCACCTTCGTGGACGTCACCGCGAGCGTGAACGTCGAGCGGGCGCTGACGGAGCGGAACGATGCGCTCGAACTCGCCTCGCGCCTGCGCAACGAGTTCGTGCACCACGTGTCCTACGAGCTGCGCTCGCCGCTCACCAACATCATCGGCTTCACGGAGCTGCTCGGCGCCGAGACCATTGGCGAGCTGAACGAGCGCCAGCGCGAATACGCGGCGCACATCATGCAGTCCTCGGCCGCGCTGCTCGCCATCATCAACGACATCCTGGACCTCGCCTCCATCGATGCCGACACGATCGAGCTGGAGCGCGAGCGCGTCGACATCCGGGCGACGATCGAGGCGGCCGCGAAGGGCATCAACGATCGCCTGGTCGAAGAGCGCCTGAACCTCGTGGTCGACGTTCCGGAGGATATCGGCTTCTTCACGGGCGACGCGAAACGCGTCCGCCAGATCCTGTTCAACCTGCTCTCGAACGCCGCGGGCTTCTCGTCGCCGGGCCAGACCATCACCGTGACAGCGCGTCGCGACGGGCCCAACATCCTGCTCTCGGTCGCGGACCAGGGGCGCGGCATCCCGGACGAGGTGCGCGCCCGTGTGTTCGACCGCTTCGAAAGCCACACGGCCGGAAGCGGCCACCGCGGCGTCGGACTGGGTCTGTCGATCGTGCGCTCGTTCGTGGAACTGCATGGCGGCCGTGTCGAACTCGACTCCCAGCCGGGCGCCGGCACAACCGTCACGTGCTCCTTTCCGGCCGATGGCGGCCCGGCGCAGCAGATCGCGGCCTAGCCTGCTCCAACAGCCGAAGCCCGGGCCCCGGGGGTTGCGAAGCACGGCCCGGGCCTGCATGAGGCCGACATGCCCCTGACTCAGAAGGCCGCCCCGACCGCCGCCGAGATCGTCCGCAGCCGGATGCCGATCGAGGTGGTCCTGCCCGACGAAAGCGCCACGATCGCCCTCGGCGATCTCCTGGCCGCGCAACTCCAGGCCGGCGACCTGGTCGCGCTGTCCGGCGAGATCGGCGCCGGCAAGACCACGCTGGCCCGCGCCATCCTGCGCGCCAGGCTGGGTGATCCGGAGCTCGAAGCCCCGAGCCCGACCTTCACCCTGCTCCAGACCTACGATGGCGGCGACGTGCCCGTCGTGCATGCCGACCTCTACCGGATCGCCGGTGGGGGCGAGCTCTACGAACTCGGCTTCGAGGAGGTGCAGGCCGCCTCGATCGTGCTGGTGGAATGGCCGGAGCGGGCCGGCGACGAACTGCCCTCCGAGCGCCTCGACGTTCTGCTCGAGCTCGATCCCGAAACCGGGGGACGGCGGGCGAGCATCACGGGTGCCGGGCCGATCGCCGAACGGGTGGCGCGCTCCTACGCGCTGGCGAACCTGCTCGACGCTGCCGGCTGGTCCGATGCCGAGCGTGTTCTCATGCAGGGGGACGCGTCCACGCGGGCCTACGAGCGCCTGGTGAAGCCGAATGGCGAGAGCGCCGTGCTCATGATCTCGCCGCCGCGCCCGGATGGCCCGCCGGTCCGGCGGGGCAGGCCGTACAGCGCCATCGCCCGGCTGGCCGAAAGCGTTCACGCCTTTTCGGCCGTGGACCGGGGCCTCGTCGACCAGGGCTTCAGCGCCCCGCAGATCCTCGCGGAAGATCTCGATATCGGCCTGATCCTGTTGGAGGATTTCGGCAGCGAGCCGGTCGTGGGAGCGGACGGGCCCATGCCCGAGCGCTACGCCGAGGCGACCCGGCTGCTGGCCCGCCTCCATGCCAGGAAGCTTCCGGCCGAGCTGCCCTATGGCGAAGACGCCGTTCACCCGATCCCGCCCTACGATCTCGATGCGTTCCTGATCGAGGCCGAGCTTCTGCTCGACTGGTATCTGCCCCACATCGTCGGCACGAAGCCTTCGGGCTCGGTGCGGGCGGAGTTCGGCCATATCTGGCGGGAGACGCTGGCCGACGTCCTCCTGGCACCGCAGACCTGGACGCTGCGCGATTTCCATTCGCCGAACCTGATCTGGCTTCCGGATCGCGAGGGCATCCGCCGGGTCGGCCTGCTCGACTTCCAGGACACCGTCATGGGCCCGCCGGCCTACGATGTCGCTTCGCTGCTCCAGGACGCGAGGGTGACGGTGCCGCCGGAGCTCGAGCTGAAGCTGCTGGCTCTCTACGGGTCGGAGAGGAAAGCCGCCGATCCCGCCTTCGACATGGCCGAGTTCGCGACCGCCTACGCGATCATGGGCGCCCAGCGGGCGACCAAGATCCTCGGCATTTTCGCGCGCCTCGATAAGCGCGACGGCAAGCCGCAATACCTGGCGCACCTGCCGCGCATCCGCGCCTACCTGGCGCGCAACGTCGCCCACCCGGCACTCGTGCGGCTGCAGGGCTGGTTCCAGTATCACGGCGGCGACGTGTTTCCGCCCGAGGAG
>JAQGJZ010000259.1 GCA_028290385.1 Enterovirga sp. | reverse complement strand
CGCGCCGAGGCCGGTATTGACGGCCCGGTCCTGCGCGGAAGCCGCCCCGGAGGCGAGCGCGATCCCAAGCGCCGCGACGGCGACCAACTTCAACATGCGGCGTGCACCCTCTTGCGATCAGCCGGGCCTGAACTCGGCGCCCGGCGGCTCCGTTCCGGCCTGCGACACCGGGGCCGCGTATTGCCGGCCCGCGGCACGACCCGTAATGCAGACGGCGACAGTATCGTGCGTGCCGCCGAGGCCGAGACCCGCTTGAGCGACTTCGTTCCCCCGCATCCGCCCCGGCCCGAGAAGCCCTATCCGGCTCTCGAACTGCTTCGGCGCGCGCGCCGCAACTTTCTCGAGATCTGGACCGAGAAGGCGTTTCAAGCGCAGTTCATGCAAACGAAGCTGCTCGCCCGACGGGTGTTCATCTGCAATTTTCCGGACACGGTCCAGTACGCATTCAGCACGCACAACGCGAGCTTCGAGCGCAAGTCGCCCCAAATGCGGCACGCCCTGGAGCCGCTGCTCGGCGACGGCCTGTTCATCTCCGACGGCGAGATCTGGCGCCGCCGGCGCAAGGTGGTCGCGCCGATCATCCACGTCTCGCGCCTCGGCGAATTCGCCCCCGTCATGGTGGACACGATCCTCGAGGCCCGAGCGCGCTGGGAGGCGGCCGGCGACGGCGCCGAGGTGGATGCGCTGTCCGAAATGGCGGAGCTGACCGCGGAAATCATCTCCCGGACGATCTTCGGCCGCCAGCTCGGCGGCGAGCATGCGCGGGAGGTGGTCGAGGGCTTCTCCGACTACCAGCGCCTGGTCGGACAGACGGATGCGATCTCGCTGCTCGGCCTGCCGGATTGGCTGCCGCGCTTCCACCGGCCGGGCCTGAAAAAGGCGAAGGACCGCATCCACAAGGTCCTCGACGGGATCATCGCCGATTACCGCCGGCGCGGCGACACGGCCGAGGGCTCCGTGATCGGCCACCTGATCGATTCGGTGGACGAGGAAACCGGCCAGCGGCTGGACGACGAGGCCATCCGCAACGAGGCCGCCGTGATCTTCATGGCGGGCCACGAGACCACGGCGAACACCCTCGCCTGGGCCTGGTACCTGCTGTCGCAGGCGCCCGACGTGGAGGCGAAGCTGCACGAGGAGGTCGATTCCGTGCTCGGCGGCGAGGCGCCGACGCTCGCGGACGCGGCCAAGCTCCGCTACACGCGGGCGATCGTCGACGAGACGCTGCGGCTCTACCCGCCGGTGCCAATCCTCGCGCGCGAAGCGCTGCAGGACGAATCGATCCGCAACCGGCCGGTGCCGAAGGGCTCCCTCGTCATGGTGGTGCCGTGGCTGATCCACCGGCATAAACTGCTCTGGGACAAGCCGGACCATTTCTGGCCGGAGCGCTTCATGCCGGGCGGGCCGGGCGCCAAGTCGAAGTTCTCGTACGTGCCCTTCGCCATCGGGCCGCGCATCTGCGCCGGGCTGTCCTTCGGCCAGACGGAGGCGATCCTGTCGCTCGCCACCCTGGCGCAGCGATTCTCGCTCCGGCTCAAGCCGGGCCATGTCGTGGAGCCGATCTGCCGCCTGACCCTGCGGCCCGGCGAGGACCTGCCCATGACCCTGCACCGCCGCACGCCGGCTTTGCGCGAGAGGCCGGCGGCCGCCGAGGGCATTTCGGGCTGCCCGCATCTGCACTGAGGCCGGGCCGGCCGCGTGTTGCAACTCTGCCGCGGCGGGCGGCCGCGGTGGGCCGAACGGCCCGCGTTAACGGATGGGTAACCCTAGCGGGCGCCAAGTGCGGTCCCGCAACCTTTCCGTAACCGACGTGACCAGCGCAGCCCGTCCATCGATTCGCTTCCGCGGCCATTCCCTCATCGCCCTCGTGGTGGTGCCGGAGGAGCCGGTGTCGGACTGGCTCGCCCATCTGGACGGGCTGGCGCAGCGCTCCCCCGGCTTCTTCGCGAGCCGGCCGGTGATCCTCGACGTCTCGCACCTGCCGCACGATCGGGACTCGCTGCGGGCCCTGGTCGCCGACCTGTTCACCCGCGGCATCCGGGTGATGGGCCTGGAGGGTGCGGATGCTGCGGTCCTCGGCCCGGACCTGCCGCCTGTGCTGACGGGCGGCAGCCCGACCGGCCAGCTCGAGATCCCGACCGGCAAGCTCAAGACCCAGCCGAACGGCGGACCCGAGCGGCCCCGGCCGGCCTCGCTCCTCATTGAGGATCCGGTCCGCTCCGGCCAGTCGATCTGCTTCCCGGACGGGGACGTCACGGTGGTCGGCTCCGTCTCGTCCGGTGCCGAGATCATCGCGGGCGGCTCGATCCACGTCTACGGCACGCTGCGCGGCCGCGCGGTCGCGGGCTCCGGCGGCGACACCAAGGCCCGAATCTACTGCCGCAAGCTCGAAGCCGAACTCCTCATGATCGACGGCTCCTTCCGGACCGACGACGAGGTCCAGCCGGAGCTGCGCGGCCGGCCGGTCCAGGCGTGGCTCCAGGACGGTGCGATCGCGCTGGCGTCACTCGATTAGCAACAAACGCCGGGCTCGCCCGGATAGCGGATCAAGAAAAGGGAAGGGGCACTATGGCCAAGGTTCTCGTCGTGACCTCAGGCAAAGGCGGAGTGGGCAAGACCACGTCGACGGCAGCGCTCGGAGCCGCGCTGGCGCAGAGCGGCCAGAGCGTCGTCGTGATCGATTTCGATGTCGGGCTGCGCAACCTCGACCTGGTGCTCGGCGCCGAGCGCCGCGTCGTCTACGACCTGATCAACGTGGTGCAGGGCGAGGCGAAGCTGTCCCAGGCGCTGATCCGCGACAAGCGGGTCGAAACCCTCTCGCTCCTGGCGGCCTCTCAGACCCGCGACAAGGACGCCCTTACCGAGGAAGGCGTCGGCCGGATCATCGCGGAGCTGCGCGAGAAGTTCGATTGGGTGATCTGCGACAGCCCGGCCGGCATCGAGCGGGGCGCCGCCCTCGCCATGCGCTTCGCGGACGTCGCTGTGGTCGTCACCAACCCCGAGGTGTCCTCGGTCCGCGATTCGGACCGCATCATCGGCCTTCTGGATTCGAAGACCCTCCGGGCGGAAAACGGCGAGCGGATGGAGAAGCACCTCCTCATCACGCGTTTCGATCCGGCCCGCGAGATGCGCGGCGAAATGCTGAAGACCGAGGATGTGCTTGAGATCCTCTCCATCCCGCTGCTCGGCGTCATTCCCGAGAGCGAGGAGGTTCTGCGCGCGTCGAATGTCGGTTCGCCCGTGACCCTCAATGCCCCGACGAGCGCACCCGGCCGCGCCTACATGGACGCCGCGAAGCGGCTGAAGGGCGAGGTGGTGGCCATGACCGTGCCGACGGAGCGGCGGGCGGGCCTGTTCTCGAAGATCTTCCGGAGGGCCGCATGAACCTGCTGAGCTTCTTCCAGCGCCGTCGCGGATCGGCTCCGATCGCGCGCGACCGCCTGCAGATGCTGCTCGCGCACGAGCGCGCCGCCCTCGGCCAACGCGACCTCGTCGCAGTTCTTCGCGAGGAGATCCTCGCGGTGATCGCCAAGCATGTGCGGGTCGATCAGGACAAGGTCCGGGTCAAGATGGACCGGCGCAACGCCATCTCGACGCTCGAGGTCGACATCGAGATCGAGACGGGAACGGGGCAGACGCGCCTGGCCCTCGCAGGCTGAACGGGTTTCAGCCTGCGGACGAACTGCGCCCCGAGAGGGTGATCAGCGGCCGGGCGCCGGGCGTGCGGCTTGGCTTGCGCTCCACCACGACGGTGCGCTTGCCCGCTATCACGGCGGACGGCGCAGGCATTGAGGCGCTGCGCAGCCGGTTCATGCGCGCGAGATGTGGCCGGACCTCATCCTCCGTTACGCCCATGAGGCCCGCGGCAATCTCGATCTGGGCCGGAATATCGTCGGTCAGGCCTTGAGCGGCGATAATGGCTTCTTCGATGGTCGGGGGCTCGCGCCGCACGCGCGGCGGCGGAAGGGGTTTGCGGGGCGGGCGCATAAAAGTGTCCTTGGGCCGATGCGGCGCAGCTGTTTTGTGCAGTGCACCATATCCCGGCTAAGCTGTCCAGGCGAACCGATGCCGCGGGCTCCGGTTCCGGGTCGGGGCAAAATTCGCGGTGGCGCCTGACGCCGTGCGGCGCGCCGGGCTATGATCCCGCATCGGCTGCAGAGCCTCATGACGGGTGCCGTCGCTCATGCCCAAGCTCTTCGTCTTCTCCGACGTGATCTGCCCCTGGTGCTACCTGGGGAAGCGGCGGCTCGAGCAGGCGCTCGACACGCTCGCACTCAGCGACACGGTCAGCGTCCAGTGGCTGCCCTTCGAACTCAACCCGGACATGCCGCCCGAGGGCATGCCGCGCGCCGAATACCGGGCGCGGAAGTTCGGGGCTGCTCGCGCTACCGAGCTCGATGCGCACATGGAGGCGCTCGGCCAAGAAGAGGGCGTAGCCTTCGCATTCGACCGCATGGAGCGGACCCCGAGCACCCGGCGGGCCCACATGCTGATCGCGCATGCCGGCCGGCGCGGGCGGGGGGAGGCCGTCGTGGAGGCGCTGTTTCGCACCTACTTCGAGGAGGGCCGAGACGTCGGGGACGTGGCCGTCCTCCGCGAGATTGCCAGGGCGGGGGGGCTCGATGAGACCGAGGCCATGGCAGCGCTCGAGAGCCCCGAACTGGAGGCCGAGGTCGTTGCGCTCGAGCGGCGCGCGGCCGAGATCGGGATTGGCGGGGTTCCTTTCTTCGTTCTCGAGGATGGCCGGGCCGTGTCGGGCGCGCAGTCGAGCGAAACCTGGCGAGAGCTGCTGGCACCGATGGCCGCCCTCAAGCGGACGGACGCTGGGGCCTGACGCACCTGGCGGCCCAATTGGGCGGCGGAGGTCGCGGCATGCTGGGGCAAACTCACCTGTCCTTCGGGCCTTGCTCGTTCGGCGCGGCTCGCCTATTGTTCGCCCGTGCCGGCAAGCACCCGTAGCTCAGCTGGATAGAGCGTTGCCCTCCGAAGGCAAAGGTCACACGTTCGAATCGTGTCGGGTGCGCCAGCTTGGCGTAAAATCGCTGCCGAGCAGCGCGCTGGAGGCGGTGGCGCCTCGCTCATCTGAGCCATGCGCGGAACTTCGCCGCGCAGCCTGTCGCTTTCCAGAAATTCGTATGCCGAAACGAAAAGCCCCGAGCCGAAGCCCGGGGCGGAAGTTGGTCTGCCTTGTCCTCGCAAGACTTGGGCAGTTTGTCGGAGGATCGCTGGATCCGTCATCCCCCAAATGGGCCGTGCCGGGTCTCACGGGTTTGCGGGAGTGGCTGCGTCGGTCCAGCGGGTGTGTCGGCGGACCGGCGCTTCGATCTGGATTGCTGGTCCCAAACAGGCAGGAGGGCCCTCTGCTTTGGCTAAGGTCCCGGCCATAACCCCTTAACCGTGCCCATTAAGCCCACTTCCACACTTCCGGTGCATGCTGGCCGAGGTAGATCACCTTGGGAGCGCAGCATGTTGAAGTTGAAGGCCATGACCAAGAACTTTATCCGCAACGAAGACGGCGCCACCGCCATCGAATACGGCCTGATCGCCGCCCTCATCGCGGTCGTGATCATTGGCGCCCTCTCCACGATCGGCAGCAACCTGAACACCAAGTTCACGACGATCGGCACCGCGCTCAACGCCACGCGCTGATCGCGTTTCGCGCAGCTTCGTCGCTGCGCTCGAAAAAGGCGCAACCCGGGACCACGCCCGGGTCAAGGATGACGAGCCCCGTCGGCCGAAGCCGAACGGGGCCGTCCCCGCTGCCCGTTCGCGGTGCCTTCGGATCGGAGCTCCGGCCCTGATGGTGGGGCGGAACCGGCCGCGGAGACTGGGTTTGTAAGCGGGCGGGTACCAAGCCCGCTCCGATCCGGCTCTATGACCACCCCTCAGATATGCGCCGTCCTCATCCTCCTCGCGATGATGGGGCTCTTCCTGTGGGGGCGAATCCGGTACGATCTGGTCGGTGTCCTGGCGCTTCTGGCGGCCCTCACGGTCGGCATCGTGAAGCCCAAGGAAGCCTTTTCCGGCTTCAGCGACGACATCGTCATCATTGTCGCGAGTGCGCTTGTCGTGAGCGCCGCGGTCGGCCGGTCGGGCGTGATGGAGCGCGCCCTGCGGTACGTCGCACCCTATGCTCGAACGACCCGGATGCAGGTGATCGTGCTGGTCGGCACCGTCACGGCACTCTCGGCGGTCATCAAGAACATCGGCGCGCTCGCGATGCTGATCCCGGTGGCGTTCCAGATCGCGCGCAAAAGCGGGAAGTCGCCTTCCGTCTTCCTGATGCCGATGTCCTTCGGCGCGCTTCTGGGAGGGATTGTCACCCTGATCGGGACATCGCCCAACATCATCGTGTCGCGTGTGCGCGGCGAGATATTGGGCGAGCCCTTCACGATGTTCGACTTCGCGCCCGTCGGGCTCGGGCTCGCCGCGGCAGGCGTGCTTTTCCTCGCCTTTGGTTACCAACTCCTGCCCAAGGACCGCCGGGGCGCCGCCACTCTCGACGAAGCTCTCGACATCAAGGACTATGTGACCGAGGCGGCGCTGCCGGAGACGTCGCCACTGGCCGGCCAGACCGTTTCCGACCTGAAGCGGCTTGCCGAAGGCGACGTCACGGTCACGGCCGTCGTCCGCAGCAAGACGCAGAGCCTTTCTCCGCTGCCGGACGCGACCCTGAAGGCGGGGGACATCCTGTTGCTCGAGGGGGAGCCGGATGCCCTCGAACGTGTGGTCGCTCGAGCCGAACTCCAGCTCGAGGCGGAACGCCGCTCGGTCCAGGTCGAGGATCCAAGCCACGAAGTCGGCGTCGTCGAAGCCGTGATCGGGCCGAACTCGATCCTGGCCGGGCAGTCGGCCCGGCGCATGGCGGTTCACGAGCGGTTCGGCCTCAACATTCTGGCCGTGAGCCGCTCCAACAAGCGCTTCACCGAACGCCTGCGCGACATCAAGCTGCGGGCGGGCGACGTCCTCGTGCTGCAGGGCGACTTAGAACTCGTCCCCGAGCGCATGCGCGAACTCGGGCTCTTGCCGCTCGTCGAGCGGACGCTTCAACTCGGGAGCGCGCGGCGGGCCTGGATCACCATGACGATCGTGGCCGCGACCGTGATTGCGCTGGCGTTCGGCCTGGTGCCGGTCACCGTCGCCTTTTTCGGCGCCGCGGCCCTGCTGATCCTGTTTGGCGCACTCCCTATCCGGGAGGCCTACGAGTCGATCGAATGGCCGATCCTTGTCATGCTTGGAACGTTGATCCCGGTGAGCGATGCGCTGCGCACGACGGGAACGACCGATCTGTTTGCCGGCTGGCTGAGCCATGCCGCGAGCGGCCTGCCGCCCTGGGGGGCTTTGACGCTCATCCTGGTCGCCGCGATGGCCGTGACGCCGTTCCTGAACAACGCAGCGACCGTCCTCGTCATGGCGCCGATCGCCGCGGGGTTTGCAACCGGGCTCGGCTACAAGCCGGACGCGTTTCTCATGGCCGTCGCCGTCGGCGCGGCCTGCGACTTCCTCACCCCCATTGGGCACCAGTGCAACACGCTGGTCATGGGCCCTGGCGGATATCGTTTCGGAGACTACGCCCGGCTCGGACTTCCGCTCTCGATCATCGTGATCGTGATCGGCGTGCCGCTGATCCTGGCGGTGTGGCCGCTGCGGTAGGCGCCGCCTCCTTAACCCTGCATTGAGCTTGTCGTGGTTCCGTAGGACGCGCTCGTGCGAGCCTGCCCGTCATGTCCCTCCGGAACGAGTTCGACGTCGTCGAGAGCGCCGCTGCTTCAGCCCCGCTCGGCTGGCGCTTGGGCATGGGGCTCTGCAACCTGCTGATCGCGGCGTCGGTCCTGAGCTTCGCCGTTTTCACGGTCTACGCAATGCGGTTTTTGGAGCTGTTCTAGTCCTCGGCGCTCCAGGCTCTCCCATCCACCTACGAGGGGTCAGGGGCAGCGGCTATAGGTCTGGGTGCCGCGCCCGCTCGACCAGGTCAGCTCGGTGCCGGCCAGTGCGAGCCGCACATTCGCGTTCCAACTCTCGTTCGCATCGGTGCAGGTTGCCGCGATGTGCCAGCGGCTTCCATCCTGTTCAGTCCGCCTGAACGCGCACGACGCCTCGCCGGTGCGCGCACCGCGTTCGTCGAGGGTGAGCGGGACATAGGCCGTCCGCTTGGTCCCCCCGGGACAGGCCGCCGGATGAGGGGCCCACCGGCCGGCCAGCGACTTCAGCGACAGGGGAGCCCCAGGGGCAGGGGCGGCCGGGGCGGCGGCGCGGGGTGGCGCCCCATTGATGGCGACCGGTTGTTCGATAAGGCTGGTCTGCTCGAACAGCAGGCTCGGAGGTGGTAGCGCTGGGGCCTCGGTCAGTGCACCTGCGGCTTCCGGCATGGCGGGCTCAGGCTGGTCAGCCTCCGGTTCTGCCGCGGCAAGAGGCGTCGACCAGATGTCCGGCGCCTGCGTCCCGCCGGATACGGCTGCGGGTACGGCCAGCACGCGGTCTGCAGGCACAGCGACCACCCGGCGCGGGCTCGGCGCCATGGCCTGGGCGGGCGCGACCTCCAGAGTCGCCGTGGGTGGGGAGCCCTGCCGGCGGCCGTCATCTGAACCCATGAAGATAAAGGCCAGCGCGGCGCAAAGCAGGAGCGAGTAGGGGCCCAATGCAGGCCGGGTAGCGCGAACACGCCTGGCCCTGGCGAGAGGATACTCCAAGCTACGCATCGCCGCATCCGAGCCGCAGGCTCGGTCCACTGACCACTAAGCTGTGGTTAACTCAAGCTTAACTAAAATCAAGCCTAGCGGCAATTGTTGACTTCGGACCTTGATCGCTCAGCGATTCGTCTCGTCTAAGGGAAGCTGCGCGTCGCGGAGCGCCTTCTGCAGCTTTGCCATGCCGGCGATCCAGCGGTCGTAGTTCTCGGCCTTCCGGCGCATGTAATCCGCGACCTCGGGATGCGGCAGGATCAGGAACTTCTCGGCCTCGATCCCGGCGAGCGCGGCTTCGGCGACATCGTGCGCGCTGATCACCCCATCATCGCGTTGAGGCCCCGCCGGGAGCGTGCGCAGCATGGGCGTGTCCACGCCTTGCGGGCAGAGGATCGAGACGCGAATCCCATGTGCCCGGTGCGAGATCGCGAGGTTCTCGGCAAATCCGACCGCGGCGTGCTTGGTGGTGGAATACACGGCGCTGCCGAC
>JAQGJZ010000256.1 GCA_028290385.1 Enterovirga sp. | reverse complement strand
GCCCGGCCAGGGCCGCGGACGCGCCGGCCCCCGGGCGCCCGGTCGCGATCGCGGCCGAGGTTGCGACCGACGGCGCGCGCACCCGGCTCGTCCTCACGATGTCCCGGCCCGTCGCGGCCACGACCTTTCTGATGGAAAAGCCGGACCGGGTCGTCGTGGATCTGCCCGAGGTCAATTTCCAGCTCGGCGGCGAGAAGGACGGCCGCCGCGGCGGCGTGATCTCGGCCGTGCGCTGCGGGCTGTTCGCGCCCGGCCGCTCGCGAATCGTCGTGGACCTCGCCGGCCCGGCACTGGTGACCAAGGTCGAGACGCAGGGCGCGGGCATTCCGGATGCGAGCCTGCTCGTGATCGAACTCGCACGGACGGACCGCGAGACGTTCAAACGCAGCGCCGCGGCCGACCAGGCCGACCTCGCGCTCACCACCGGGTCGCTGGCCACGGTCGCGGCCGCCCGCGACACCCGCCCGGTCATTGCGATCGATGCCGGGCATGGCGGGGTCGATCCCGGCGCCACCGCGCCGAACGGGGCGGTCGAGAAGGACATCACCCTGGCCTTCGCGTCCACGCTTCGGGACAGGCTCGCCGGGGGAGGGCGCTACCGCATCCTGATGACCCGGGATCACGACGTGTTCATCCCGCTGGAAGAGCGGGTGCGCAGGGCGCGCGAGGGCGGTGCCGAGCTCTTCATCTCCATCCACGCGGACATCATCTCGAGCGCGAGCGTCAGCGGCGCGACGATCTATACGGGCAGCGACCGCGCCACGGATCACGAGGCGGCGAGCGTGGCCGAGCGGGAGAACGCGGCCGACCAGGCCGGTGGGCTGCCGAGACCCGCGCTCCAGGCGGAGGTGGCGGACATCCTGCTCGACCTCACGCTGCGGGAAACGCGCGCCTTCTCGCACCGCTTCTCCGGCCTTCTCCTGCGCGACCTCTCGCCGGTGGCGCGGTTCAGCCCGCAGCCGCAGCGCGAGGCCGGGTTCAAGGTGCTGCGCACGCCCGACCTGCCGTCCGTCCTCGTCGAGATCGGGTACCTGTCCAATGCCCGCGACCTCGAACTGATGCTGTCGCCGGACTGGCGCGCCCGGACCGCTGGCGCGATGGCTGCGGCGGTTGACCGCTTCTTCTCGGGCCGGATTGCCGCCCGTGCCCCAATGTCACCATAGAAAGAGTGTGGAAGAAGCGCTCGCCGACTGCGCCGGATTGACAGCCCACGACGGTGCGGGCCACCTGCCGTGACCGGCGGAGTGGACACCGAGGCCTATCCGGGCGGGCGAAGGCGGATTGGAGCGGATGCGGTTCATCCTTCGATTTTTCGGGTTCCTGTTCTCGGTCGGGGCCATTGCGTTCCTGATCGCGGCCGCGGCCGCGGGTTTCTTCTACTGGAAGTACACCCAGGACCTCCCCGACCATGCGGCGCTCGCCAATTACGAGCCGCCGGTGACGACGCGCGTCCATGCGGCGGACGGATCACTGCTGGCCGAATATGCTCGCGAGCGCCGGCTCTATCTGCCGATTCAGGCTGTGCCGAAGCTCGTCGTCGGTGCGTTCCTGTCGGCCGAGGACAAGAATTTCTACAAGCATAGCGGCGTCGACCCCGAGGGCATCGTCCGTGCCGCCCTGAACAACTTCCGATCCGGCAAGCGGCAGGGCGCCTCGACGATCACCCAGCAGGTCGCGAAAAACTTCCTGCTCTCGAACGAGCAGACGATGGAGCGCAAGATCAAGGAGGCGCTGATCGCCCTCCGGATCGAGGCGACCTATTCCAAGGACAAGATCCTCGAACTCTACCTCAACGAGATCTTCCTCGGCACCATCGTGCCGGGCCGCAACGTGCACGGCATCGCGGCCGCCGCGCTCGAATATTTCTCGAAGTCGGTGCACGAGCTGACGCCGGCCGAGGCCGCGTACCTGGCGGCGCTGCCGAAGGGGCCGAACAACTACCACCCGTTCCGCCGCACGCAGGAAGCGATCGCGCGTCGGAACGACATCCTCGATCTGATGGCCCAGAACGGCTACATCACGAAGGACGAGGCTGTCCGCTCGAAGGCGCTGCCGCTCGGGATGAACATCCGCAGCGTGTCGCCGAACACCTCCGCGTCCGGCTTCTTCGCCGAGGAGGTTCGTCGCGAGCTGTCCGACCGCTACGGCGAGAAGGCGCTCTACGAGGGCGGCCTCTCCGTCCGGGCGACGCTCGATCCCAAGCTCCAGGCCTTCGCCCGTCGCGCGCTCCTCAACGGGCTCGTCCGGTTCGACGAATCGCAGGGCTGGCGCGGCGCGCAGGCCAACATCCCGCTCGCCGGCCGCGAATGGGGCCTGGCGCTCGCCGAGGTCCCGGCCCTGGCGGACGTGCAGCCCTGGCGCCTTGCGGTCGTGCTCGACACGGCCGGTGGGCAGACCCGGATCGGCCTGCAGCCGAAGCGCGAGGCGGGCGGCCAGGTGTCGCGCGAGCGTGAGCTCGGCGTGATTCCGGCGGCGGGCCTCGCCTGGACGCGGCGCAGCGCGGCGCAAGCCTTCCAGGTCGGCGACGTGATCTATGTCGAGCCGCTCGAGGACAAGCCGGGCCAGTTCCGCCTACGCCAGATCCCGGAGGTGTCCGGCGGGCTGGTCGCCATGGACCCGACGACCGGGCGCGTCCACGCCATGGTCGGCGGCTTCTCGTTCGACCAGAGCGAGTTCAACCGCGCCACCCAGGCGCTGCGGCAGCCCGGCTCCTCGTACAAGCCGTTCGTCTACGCGACG
>JAQGJZ010000241.1 GCA_028290385.1 Enterovirga sp. | reverse complement strand
GAACGGCGGGCGGATGCCGAGCGTGTCGGTCAGCCCCTTCGGGTCCCGCACGAAATGAGCCGAGCAGTCGAAATTGGTGAACAGCCATTTGTGCGGGTTGAACACGAAGCTGTCCGCCAACTCAGCCCCCCGCATCAGTTCCCGGTGCTCGGGGCAGATCATGGCCGAGCCGGCCCAGGCGGCGTCGACATGGAGATAAATTTCGTACGCACGCGCGATCGCCGCGAGAGCCGCGATGTCGTCACAAGCACCGACGGATGTGCCGCCAAGCGCCGCCACGATCGCGGCGGGCTTCAGGCCGGCTGCGATATCCGCCTCGACCGCCTGACGCAACGCGTCCGGGTCCATGCCGAAGCGCGGGCCTGCGGTCGGGATGCGCACGAGGTTTCTGTCGCCGAACCCCGCGATGCGGACCGCCTTGTCCACCGAGGAATGCACCTGCGCCGACGCATAAACGCGCAGCGGTGCGCGGCCGAACAGGCCCTCGCTGTTGCCGGTGTGCCCGAGCGCCTTTTCGCGGGCGGAGAGCAGGGCCGCGAGGGTCGCTGTCGATGCGCTGTCCTGGATCACGCCGGAAAAGCCGTCCGGCAGGCCGATCATGCCGCGCAGCCAATCGAGCATGCGGGTCTCGAGCTCGGTCGCGGCGGGCGAGGTCTGCCACAGCATGCATTGCGCGGCGATCGCGGCGGTCAGCTGCTCGGCGACCATGGACGGCGGCGACGCGTTGGCGGGAAAATAGGCGAAGAAACGCGGATGCTGCCAATGCGTGATCCCGGGCAGGATGATCTCGTCGAGATCGGCGAAGATCGCCTCCATCGGCTCGCCGCGTTCGGGCGGTGCGTCCGGGATCTGGCGATAGATCTGGCCGGGCTCCACCTGCGCCCGAACGGGACGGTCGCCGAGATCGGCGAGGTAGTCCGCCGACCAATCCGCGGCGCGGTGCGACCAGCGGCGGAAGTCTTGGCTGTCCAAGGGCGTGCTCCGGCTCGGTCCGCCGCCAAGGGCGGAGCGGACGGTCGTAGAGCGGCGGCGTCGAGGCGCCAAGCGGGCGGCGCGCCGATAGGGCCCTTATCGTGGCTCCACACGGGCCCCGCGCCCCTGCTATAGCTCTCCTCCCCGCCGAGTCCGCGCCGTGTCCGCCGTCCTCCCGTCATCGTCAGCCCCCGCCCGGCAAGCCCCCGCGCCTGCGTTCAGCGACGAGCCGCTGCGCGGCATCCTGCTCATTCTCGGGGCGACGGCGCTGTTCTCGATCTCGGACACGGCCGCGAAGCATCTCTCGGCGTCGCTCCCGGCCATCCAGATCGCCTGGCTGCGCTGGGTCGGATTCACGCTGCTCATGGCGCCGATCGTTCTGCGCTCGCGCGGGCTGGTTCTCCGCTCGCGGGCACCGCGGCTGCAGGTGCTGCGCACCTTCGGGCTTCTGGGCTCAGCACTCTTCTTCATCGGCGGGCTCCACTACCTGCCGCTCGCCAGCGCCGCCGCGATCGCCTTTGCGGCCCCGCTGGTCGTAACCGCGCTGTCGATCCCCCTTCTTGGCGAGAAGGTCGGGCCCCGCCGCTGGGCCGCCGTGGCGACCGGCCTCCTGGGCGTGCTCGTGGTGATCCGGCCGGGGAGCGGCACGGTGGGCGTCGCAGCCCTGCTGCCGTTGCTCTCGGCCGTGAGCTGGGCCTTCGCGATGATCGTCACCCGGAAGCTCGGCAGCATCGATCGCGCTTCGACCACCATGACCTATTCGGCCCTGGTCGGGCTTGCCGCCCTGACCATGATCGTGCCGCTGAATTGGACTGAGCCCAGCCCGGTCGAACTCGCGCTCGCCGCCGGCATGGCCGTAGCCTCCACGGCGGCGCAGTTCCTGGTGGTCAGTGCCTACCGGCTCGCCCGCGCCTCCGTGCTTGCGCCGATTTCCTACAGCCAGCTCGTCTGGTCGGGCCTTTTGGGCTTCTTCGTCTTCGGCAACATTCCGGATGGCTGGACGCTCGTCGGCGCGACCATCATCATCGGCAGCGGCCTCTATACTGCCCACCGCGAGCGGATCGCGGGCCGCGAGAGGCGGTCCGCGCCGCCCGAAGCGGCTGGGTCTACGGCGCCGGGGGCGGAGTGAAGCGCCAAAGCTCCGTTTGTAGGCTGATCGGCGATTGCGGCTTGAACCAGGCGTTGTCCTGGATCCGCGACGACGTCACGTAGATCTTGCCGTCCGGCCCTTGCGCCAGCGAGTCCGGCCAACGCAGGCGGGCATCCTGCACCAGGGTCGTGAGTTTGCCGTCCCGTCCCCGCAGCTTGACGGAATTGTCCTCGACCGAGGTCACGACGAGTTGCCCCTGCGCGGTCATCCAGAGCCCGTCGGCCGGAACCGTCTCGCCCTCCCGCTTCACCCGGCTCTCGAGATCCTTGGAGGACAGGGCCGGGTCGCGAAGGGCCTCGGTCGGGACCGAATAAAGCGTGCGGCTGGAGATCGCTTGCCAGTACAACGTCGCGCCATCCGGCGAGAGCTCGATGCCGTCGGAATTGAAGGTGGGCGCGCGACCATCAGGCCGACGCAGCACCTTGCCGTCGGTCTTCACCTGCACGCCCTTCTCGGCCTGGGTGCTGGAAACCCCGTCGAGCACGCGCCGGATCTCGCCCGACTTCAGGTTGACCACGAGAAGCGCGCCACGGCCGGAATCGGTGAGGTAGCCCCATTCGCCGTCGGGGCTGAAGCGAATGTCGTTCAGGTAGGTGCCCTGCGGCGCGACCTGCTCGCTGAACGGATAGGTCTTCACGACCGTATTCGTCTTGAGGTCGATCTGGACGAGCTTGGGGCCGCCCTTCACGATCTGCTCGAGGGCGGGCGCGGCCGGGTCGAGCACCCAGAGAAAGCCGTTATGCGCAACGACGCTCTGCACGCAGACCCAGTGATCCTGCGGCGAGATCTCGTCCTTCTTCGCGTTGCGCCAGGAATTCCAACCCTCGTCCGGATACGGCACCAGACGGCCGTTCTTCACCTCGGCGACGGAGATGGGCGAATCCTCCGTCCAGCGCGGGAAGTTCACGAAGATGCGCCCGTCCTGAGCGACGGCGACGCCCGTGACCTGATGCGGGAAGCTCGCGACCTTCTCGAGCTTGGCGGGACCTTGCGCGGCGGCGGGTGAAAGGGCGGCGGCCGTAAGAGCGAGGACACTGGCCGTTGCGACAAGCAGAGAGCGGCGGGTGTGAGGCATGGGGATCCGAAAGGCGGCTTTTCGGCTCAACCTCCCCGCCAGAACCCCGTTCCCACAACCAGCCTAGACTTAGTCTAATCGGCCTTCGAACCGCCGTGACACTGCCTGGGCCGGAGGACAGGAATGCCTCAGCCATCGACCTCCTCAAACGTGAAGTTCACTGCGTAGGACCTCAGGACAAGTTTCGGAACCATCCTGGCCGCGGCTCGTGTCTTCTGATCAA
>JAQGJZ010000234.1 GCA_028290385.1 Enterovirga sp. | reverse complement strand
ATAGGCGCGATGCCGGCGGGCCCGGCCGTGGCAATGGGAAACCATCCGTGTCCTCCATGCTGAGTCCTGCGCTGCGCTACTTCTTGGAGGTGGTCCGGTGCGGCTCCATTCGCCTCGCGGCCGAGCGCCTTCATGTGGCCCCGAGCGCGATCAGCCGGCAGATCGTCCTGCTGGAGCGGGAGGTCGGCGCGCCGCTCCTGGTGCGGACCCAGCGCGGCGTCCTGCCGACCGAGCAGGGCCGGCTCGTGGCCCTCTACGGCAACCGCGTCGGGCGCGGTGCCGACCGCCTGCGGATGTCCCTGGACGACCTCGGCCAGGTGCGGCGCGGACGCGTCTCGATCGCCACCGTGGAGGGCATGCTCGACCAGGTCTTGCCGAATGCGCTCCTCTCGTTCCGCGCCGCGCATCCGGGCGTCGTCGTGTCCGTCCAGGTGGCCGGCACGCATCAGGTGGCCGAGGCGGTGCTGCGGGAGGATGTCGAGATCGGGATCGCGCTGGAAGCCCCGCGCCGGAGCGAGTTGCTGCTGCGGCAGCGCTGGGCGCAGCCGCTCCATGCCGTGGTGCATCCTGAGCACGCGCTGGCCGGCCGCTCCCGGGTCAGCCTCGGGGAGGTGCTGACCTATCCGCATGTTCTGCCGGACCGGACGTTCGGGATCCGGATGCTGACCGAGCGCGCGGCGGCCGAGACCGGCAGTTCCGCCGCGCCGCTCGTTGAAACCAACTCGCTCGACCTGTGCCGGAGCTGTGCGCGCTCGGGCGCCGCCCTCACCATCCTGCCGCCGATGGCGACCGCCCGCGATGTCGCGGCCGGACACCTGCTCAGCATTCCGTTGACGGACCCGATGGTCCGCAGCGCCACCATCGACGTGTTCACGGCCCAGAGCCGGCCGACCTCCAAGGCGGCCGACGCGCTGCTGGTCCACATCCGCCGCGCGCTCGACGAGCAACTCCAGGTTGGCCTGGGCGTGTTCTGATTTCGGCAACGCGGCGCGCGGAAGATTCCGCTTCAGAACGTCACAGGGTGCCATACACTCAAGCTCGACCCTTAGCCGGAGCTGGTGTCATGGATCGTCGCGAACTCCTGTCAGGTGCCGCCGTTCTCGCAGCCGCTCTCGGGGTGCCCCGGCTCGCCTCCGCCCAGGCGACCGAGCTCCGCATCGGCGCGCCTCTCCCGCTCACCGGGCCGCTGGCGCCCGAAGGGGCCAAGCAGAAGCGCGGCTACGATCTCTGGGCCAAGGAGGTCGAAAAGGCCGGCGGCCTCGAAGTGGGCGGCCGCAGGATCCCGGTCAGGATCATCTACTCCGACTACCAGTCCGCCACCCCGAAGGGCGTGCAGGCGACCGAGCTCCTGATCACGCAGGAGAAGGCGCAGGCCGTGTTCAGCCCGTTCGGATCGGGCGCCGCAAAGGCCGGCAGCACGGTTGCTGAACGGCACAAGATCCCGATGATCGCGCCCACGGCCTCATCGGTCGAGGTCTACGACCAGGGCTACAAGTACCTGTTCGGGACCTTCACGCCGAACGCGACCCTGACCGAGCCGCTCGCGACCCTGGTCGCGGCCAAAAACCCCTCGGTGAAGAAGGTCGCCATCCTGTCGCGCAACGACCTCCTGCCGCTGTCGCTCGCGGCCGAGATGCGCAAATCTGCCGCGAGCCGCGGCATGAGCGTCGTCTTCGACGAGAAATTCGCCATCGGGGCGCTCGATTTCGGCTCTGCGCTCACGCAGATGCAGGCCGCTGCCCCGGATTGGGTCTTCGTCGGTGGCTACATCAACGACCTGATCCAGGTGCGCAGCCAGATGCGCGACCTCGGGCTGAAGGCGCCCGTCGTGACCATGATCGCCGGCCCGGCCTATGACGAATTCACCCAGGCGCTCAAGGGCGGGGCGGAGAACATCTCGAGCGCCGCGTGGTGGCACCCGGCCGCCCGGTACGAGGGCGAGGACCTGTTCGGCTCCACGCAGAAATTCGTCGAGACCTTCAAGGCCGCGTACGGCGCCGTCCCCGATTACGCCGAGGCCTCGGCCGCCGCGGCCGGCTGCATCCTCCAGATCGCGATCAAGAAGGCCGGAACGCTGGAGGGGCCAGCCATCCGCGACGCGCTCGCCTCGCTGAACATCAAGACCTTCTGGGGCCCGGTCCATTTCGGCCCGACGGGCCAGATCGACAGCCTCACCCCGCCGGTGTTCCAGATCCAGGATGGAAAGACCGTGGTGCTGCTGCCGGGCGAGATCGCACAGGGCGAGATCCGGTTCGGCGTCTGAACCATGTCGGCCGCAACGCTCGCCCAGGTTCTGGCCAACGGATTGCTCCTGGGCGGGCTCTATGCGGCCATCGCGGCAGGGTTCTCGCTGGTCTGGGGCGTCCTCAACGTCGTGAACATGGTCCACGGCTCCGCCGTGGTCCTCGGCTCCTACGGGGCCTTCTTCGGGTGGCAGCGGCTCGGCTTGAACCCGTTTGTCGCCGCGCTGGTGGTCGGCCCGGCGATCGGCCTGCTCGGCTACCTGGTTCAGCGCTTCCTGGTCGGCCGGGTGATCGCCGCCCCGGTCCTGATCACGCTGGTCATGACCTTCGCGATCGACCTCGTCCTAAACAACGCGATGCTGGTCGCCTTCACGGCGGATTACCGGAAGATCACGGGGGCGAGCGGGCTGCCGCCGTTCCGGATCGGGACCGTGTCGCTCCCGGCCGATCGCCTGATCGCGACGGTGCTCGCGATCGTCGCCGCGTACGCGCTGCACCTCTACCTGCACACGTCCCGGCTCGGCCGCGCCATCGTGGCCGTGCGCATGGACAGCGAGACCGCCAAGCTCATGGGCGTGAAGGTCGAGCGCATCTACAACATCACGTTTGCGCTCGGCCTCGCGATGGCCGGTATGGCGGGCTGCTTCCTGGCGGCCGTGTATCCGATCTCGCCGCTGGCGAGCGGCGGCTATCTCGGGGTCGCCTTCACGGCCTGCGTGCTCGGAGGGCTCGGGAGCGTCGCCGGCGCCATCATCGGCGGCCTGGCGCTCGGGATCGTGGAGAGCTTCGGCGCGCTCGCCTTCGGCACCGAGTACAGCCTGACGGTCGCGGCCGTGCTTCTCATCGCCATGCTGCTGTGGCGGCCCCAGGGGCTTCTCGGCCGGGCGGGATACGAGTGATGTCGAGCCGCTCCATCGCCGCGCCGCTCGCGATCCTGGCGGTCACGGCGGCCGCCCTCCTGGTCGTGCCGCTTCTGCCAGCGGGCCAGACCTATCCGATGCGGCTCGCGACGCAATGCGCGCTGCTGATGGGGCTCGCCGCCTCCTGGAACATCGTCGGCGGTTTCACCGGGTATCCGTCCTTCGCGACGGCGGGATTCTTCGGCCTCGGCGCCTATGCAACCGGCATCATGCAGCAGCATGGCTGGCCCGTCTGGGCGGGCCTGGCGACCGCGATCGTCGCCGCCGCCATGCTTGCCGCCCCCTTCGGCCTGACGATTCTCCGTCTGCGCGGGCATTACTTCGCGATCGCGAGCCTGATGCTGGTCTCAATCCTGCGCGAGGTCACGACGGGCTGGGATGCGCTGACCGGCGGCGGCATGGGTCTGAACGTCCCCGGCGCCGCGGCCGATCCGGAGATCACGGCGCGCTTCGCCCTCCAGCTCGCGCTGGGCCTCGCCGGGGTCGCGGTGGCGCTCTCCGCGCTCGTCTCTCGGAGCTGGCTCGGCTTCGGCCTCTCCTGCATCCGCATGAACGAGACCGCGGCGGCTGGCGCCGGCGTCGACGCCGCGAAACTGAAGACGGCGGCGTTCACGATCTCGGCGGGCATCGCGGGTGCTGCCGGCGGCATCTACGCCGCCTGGATCGGCTATATTGAGCCGACCGATGTCTATGACGTGATGTGGTCCGTCCGGCCGATCGTGGCCGCGCTGATCGGCGGGGTCGGGACCATCCTCGGGCCCGTGGTCGGCACGCTCGTCTATGTGAT